>JACCZH010000232.1 GCA_013696045.1 Chloroflexia bacterium | reverse complement strand
GTATTGTGCTATCTCATCCGGTAGGGACTCCATAGTCTCGTTGAGCGACTCTCCAGCGATAATCACTCGTAAAATCTCGCGGTTGCGCGCGTCCAGCACGTCGTCGAGATTGATTGTCTGGACAGCCTCGTCTTGAGCCGTTGTGGTCAATGGATATTGCAAGAGCAGTTGAACGAGATGTCTCTCGGGATCGCCGGCTGCCGGGCGTTCCTGCACTTGCACTGCACGAGCGCCCTGGCTGCGCCCGGCGCGCAGGGCGGCTCGCACATCCGTGTCCTTGTACTCAAGGAGACGCGCGACAACACCGACATAGTGCGCCAGAATCGCCTGGTCGTTTATCTCCCGCAAGACCGGCACAACGTCTTCCCTCAGCGCTTTGGCCCGCGCTGCCGGTGTACGCTCGATATCGCGCAGTTTGATGTTCAGGACATACTCAACCAGCGGAATGGCTCTATCGAGCGCTCGCCGCCACGTATCGGGGTCAGATCGAATCAGCTCATCCGGATCTTTGCCCCCTTCAAGCAACACGATGCGCACCTCGGCGGCCAGAGCGCGCTCGAAGCGGACCAGAGTGTCTGCGCCGACTGTCGGCGCAGACTCATCACTGAAGCTTTCGCGCACCGAGTCAATCGCCCGCAGAGTTGCCATCTGTCCGGCAGCGTCGGCGTCCAGCGCCAGAAAGACACGATCGACGTAGCGCCGGATTGAGCCGACCTGCTGCGAGGTTAACGCCGTGCCCATGGACGCGACGACGTTGCTAAAGCCGAATTGGTGGGCCGCGATAGCGTCCATGTAGCCCTCGACGACCACCAGCGTGCGCTCCCGGCGAATGGCTTCTTCAGCGCGGTCAACGGCGTAAAGTGCGTCACTCTTGTTGAAGATGGGCGTCTGCGGAGAGTTCAGGTATTTCGGCATCTCGTCCCCGAGCGCCCGGGCGCCAAATCCAATGGTCCGTCCAGAACGTTCTCGGATCGGGAACATAACCCGGTTGCGGAAACGATCGTAGACTCGACCGCTGTCGTTTTTTGACTGGAGACCGGCTTCGAGCAGCACATCCTGGTCGACATCGCCGCGACGCAGCAGATGATTTCTAAGGGCGTCGAAGGAGTCTGGAGCAAATCCAAGACCGAAGCGTTCGGCGGTTTGCCGGTCAACTCCGCGCCGTTCCAGCAGGGCTCGCGCCGGCTCGCCCAGAGCTGACGTCCACAGCACGCTGGAGAAGAAACTGCCGGCGCGCTCGTTCAACTCGATCAGGCGTTCGCGATGGGCGTCTCTCTCAGGATCTCGCGCCGCGACTGATGTGATCTCGACATTCGCGCGTTGGGCGAGCTGCTTGAGAGTGTCGCCAAAGTCCAGATTCTCGGTGTCCATCATAAATGAGAAGATGTCGCCACTCTTGCCACAGCCGAAGCAGTGGTACGACTGCGACTCAGGGAATACCACGAACGACGGTGTCTTCTCCGTGTGGAACGGGCACAAGCCCTTGAAGTTACGGCCGGCCTGCCGGAGCTGCACCTTGGAGCCGACGAGATCGACAACGTCAAGCCGCTCTTTAATCTGGGAGACGGTGTCACCGGCCATTGAGTGTTGACCTTTCGTTGCCTGGGAGGAGGCGCGCGTGCGTGCTCAATGCGTAGCGGTCGGTCATTCCCGCCACGGCATCGGCGGCACGGCGCTCCAATGGGTCGTTAGCGAGCGCTGGAATGATCATTGGTGGCAGCTCGGATGGATGGTCAACAAAATACTGAAACAGCTCGGTGACTACACGCCCGGCTGCCTGCGTGGATGGCAGATTATTGACCGGCTTGTACACCTTCTCAAAGAGCATGGCACGAAATGCATTGGTCGCTTCGAGGATGGGGTCGGACATGTGAATGACCTGTCTGCTGGAAACCTGCTCGCTCATGTGCGATTGCGATGTTTCGACAACGTTGACAACCAGAGTATCGATGCGTTCGCTGTGGCGGCTGCCCAGCCGTTTTACGACAATCTCCGGCATGTCATCGACGGTCAGAATGCCACCGCGGAGAGCGTCGTCAAAATCATGATTGATATACGCGATGCCGTCGGCAATCTTGACGACCTGCGCCTCGGCGGTCGATGGTGTTCCCGCCATCTCGCCCGATATAGCGTGATCCGGCTTTGAGTGACGCAGGATGCCATCGCGTGTCATGTCGGTCAAGTTCAGTCCCTCGCCGTCGTTCTCCAGAACTTCGACAACACGCAGGCTTTGCTGATTATGCCGGAATCCCGGGTAAACGGATGCCAGCGATCGTTCCCCAACATGCCCAAAAGGAGTATGGCCGAGATCGTGTCCAAGGCCGATCGCTTCGGTTAGATCTTCATTCAGGTTGAGGGCGCGGGCAATCGTGCGGGCGATCTGGGTGACTTCCAGCGTGTGCGTTAAGCGGCTGCGGTAGTGATCTCCATCGGGCGAAAGGAAGACTTGTGTCTTGAATTTCAATCGTCGAAATGCCTTGCAATGGATGATGCGATCACGATCGCGCTGGAATTCGGTTCGCAGGCATGAGGAGTCTTCAGCCATCGCGCGAAGGGCAGCCCGCGAACGTGCCGCCGCTGGCGCCAGCCAGTGGGTCTCGCGGTCTTCAATACTTTCTCGGATAGACATTTCGGCAGGCCATTCAAACAAGACAGGGGACAGAGCCTAACGAAACTCTAGTGTACGTACAGATAAAAGCATTGTCTACCCCGTGGTACTTTCCTCGCGGCCGCGGATAGCAGCTTGCGCGGCGGCAAGGCGAGCGACTGGAACCCGGAAGGGTGAACAGGATACGTAGTCCAGTCCAGACTGATGGCAGAACTCGACGCTGTCTGGATCTCCACCATGCTCGCCGCAGATGCCCAGTTTCAGGTCTGGCCGTGTTGCTTTGCCTTTTTCCGCGGCGATCGTGATAAGAGCGCCGACGCCCTTGCGGTCAATCGTGACAAACGGATCGCGCTCAAAAATGCCTGAACTCACATAGAATGGCAGGAATCGTCCCGCGTCATCGCGGCTGAGGCCGAAGGCGGTTTGGGTCAGGTCGTTTGTGCCAAACGAGAAGAAGTCCGCCTGCTCGGCGATTTCGTCGGCAGTCAGTGCCGCCCTCGGGAGCTCGATCATCGTCCCCACGGAGTATTCGACCGTCACTCCGGCTTTCTCGAACTCTTCACATGCCACCCGGTCAACAACTTCGCGCTGGCGAGCGAGCTCATTTACATCGGCAACGAGCGGGATCATGATCTCGGGGAAAATAATGATTCCGTTTTTCCTGCAGGTAATGGCCGCCTGAACAATTGCCCGCGCCTGCATCTCGGTGATTTCAGGAAAAGAAATGCCAAGCCGGCAGCCGCGATGACCGAGCATCGGATTCGCCTCGTGAAGAGATTCGACCTTGTTCTTGATCTGCTCGACGGGCAGGCCAATATGCCTGGCAAGCTGCTCAATTTCAGCGTCGTCGTGCGGGAGGAATTCGTGCAGCGGTGGATCGAGGGTGCGGATAGTGACTGGATACCCGTCCATGGCCTCAAAGATGCCTTCAAAATCTTGCCGTTGCATCTCCAGCAGGCTGTCCAGCGCTCGACGTCGTTCCGAGGTCGTTGTTGCCAGGATCATCTCGCGCATATGCTGGAGACGATCGCCCTCAAAGAACATATGCTCGGTGCGGCACAAACCGATTCCGCCCGCGCCAAACTCGCGCGCCACCCTGGCGTCATTTGGAGTGTCTGCGTTAGCTCGTACCCCGAGGGTGCGGGCGACGTCCGCCCATTCCAGCAGAATAGCCAGATTGCCCCCAAGATCAGGCTCGATGGTTGGAACCTTGCCGGCCATAACCCGGCCAGTTGCGCCATCAATCGTGATGTCATCCTGTTGGGAAAGCGTGCGTCCTTCTACTGTGACTGTGCCGGCCGCATAGTCTATTTGCAGCGCGCCACAACCTGCCACGCATGGCTTGCCCATACCGCGCGCGACGACTGCCGCGTGCGAGGTCATGCCGCCGCGAGCAGTTAGAATACCCTGGGCGCCGACCATGCCATGGAAGTCTTCCGGGGACGTTTCGATGCGCACAAGGATCACTGCCTTGCCCTCGTCACCCATCGCTTTGGCGCGGTCGGCGTCGAAGACAATCTTGCCGGTCGCTGCTCCAGGGCTGGCTGGGAGACCTGTCGCGAGTACATCGGGCTCGAAATCGGGATCAATCATAGGATGGAGAAGCTGGTCGAGCTGTTGAGGCTCAACCCTCAGGAGTGCCTCATTCTGGTCAATCATACCTTCGTTGACCATATCCATCGCGATGTTGATGGCCGCGCGCCCGGCACGCTTGCCCGAGCGAGTTTGCAGCATGAACAGTTCTCCGTTCTGAACGGTGAACTCCAGATCCTGCATGTCACGATAATGCGTCTCGAGCCTGTCCGAGATCTCCAGAAGCTGGCTATAAGCCGGCGCGACGAGCGGATCGTTCGCCATCTGCGCGATAGGCTGGGGAGTGCGGACACCCGATACGACGTCCTCACCCTGGGCATTTATGAGGAACTCGCCAAAGATGCCTTTTTCCCCGGTTGACGGATCGCGCGTAAAGGCGACCCCGGTTGCGCAATCAGATCCCATGTTGCCAAAGACCATAGACTGGACGTTGACAGCGGTGCCAAGATTATCGGGGATGTGGTTCTGGGCGCGGTAGTTCTTTGCCCGGCGCGTGTTCCATGAGTCGAACACCGCTGTGATGGCAAGCTTCAGCTGATCGAAAGGATCATCCGGAAAGTCGCCTCCGGTCTCTTTCTTCACGATCCGCTTGAACTCACGAGCTAGCTCGCTCAATGCATCGGCCGACAGCTCGTTGTCGTCGCGAACCCCCGCGTTGCGTTTGGCTTCGTCGATGGCGTCCTCAAACTTCTCGCCCGGAACGCCCAGAACGACATTGGAATACATCTGGACGAGGCGGCGGTAGCAGTCGTAGGCGAAGCGCTCGTCGGCGTCAGCGGCAAGTCCCTTGACCGTGGACTCGTTCAGACCCAGGTTCAGGATTGTGTCCATCATGCCCGGCATAGAATCACGAGCGCCCGAGCGGACTGAGAGGAGCAACGGCTTTTCGTCACCGCCAAAGGTGCGTCCGATGCCGTCTTCCACTGATTTCAGTAGGTCTAGAACCTGGTCCCACATCCTTTCAGGTAGCTCGCGCCCGCTGTTGAGAAAGACGTTGCACGCTTCAGTAGTAATGGTGAAACCTGGAGGCACCGGCATACCGATGTTGGTCATCTCGGCCAGGTTCGCGCCCTTGCCTCCCAACAGATCGCGTTGACTCGCGCTGCCCTCGTTAAATGCGTAGACCCACTTTGCCACCCTGATGTCCCTTCTCAGATCAGCCGACGGTGAGATTGGCCAGGCTCGCCATGAGCCGTTTTTGGCCGTGTCGTTTGAAGCTTACGGTGACTTCCTGGTCGTCACCTTTGTCAACCACTTTTGCTACCAGACCATCACCGAAACGGGTATGAAAGACCCTGTCGCCCTCACTAAGACGTTGAAAGGATGGCTGTGATTCGACCGATCGATTAAACGACGCGCCACTTGTCGAAATGGCGGCGCGTCGCGATGGCGATCTGGTCGGCAGATTGCCGATAACTGAATCTGGGATGGACATTAAAAACGAAGACGGTATGGCCATCTCGCTGGTTCCAAAGCGGGTGCGCCGGAAGGTGTGTGTCAAATACAGTCGCTGCTCAGCGCGAGTTAACCCAACATAAAAGAGGCGCCGTTCTTCCTCAAGGCTCTCAGGATTATCCGAGATGGACCGTTGGTGAGGGATCAGTCCCTCTTCAACGCCGGTAATAAACACGACCGGGAACTCCAGTCCCTTGACAGCGTGCAGCGTAATAAGGGTGACCTTTTCCTCGTCCGCCTCAAGCGTATCGGCGTCGGACACCAACGCCACTTCCTCGAGGAAGGTTGGCAAGGCTTCTTCATGTGGCAGCGCATCGTACTGCTCAATTGTTGAGCGCAACTGGAGAACATTATCCCAGCGGTCCATCATCTCCGGGTCACCTGACTCGAAAAGCGTCAGGAATCCGGTGTCGCGAAGCGCTCGATCAAAAAGCTCGGAGAGCGCGATGTCGTTGGCAGCGATGCGAAGGTCGGCGAGCACCGCTGTGGATGACGC
>JACCZH010000172.1 GCA_013696045.1 Chloroflexia bacterium | reverse complement strand
GTCTATTGTCTGAATCTCCCCTGAGAAGAGGGTGGTCAGCTGCAACGTGTAGTCGCTGCCCGCTGTGGTCCTGCGCGACTCGCCCCAGATGACCTTGTCACCCTGGAAGCGCGGCAGATCCATCCGCATTCCCTCGGCGGCGTTGGCGACAATGAACGGCTCAGCCATAGTCTCGATGTCGCGGCCCAGCAGCCTGTCGCCGCTGACGCCGCGCTCAATCCAGACAACGTGGGTCCCGGAAATGGCTGATCGGCTTTCGTCGAGCTCCGTTCCAGCAATGACGAATGTTTCGCCGGTTGCCAGCCGCTTGCCGACGATATCGCCGGAACAGGTGTCACAGGCGTAGTTGTTTTCCATCCAGATTGCGACGTTATCAGCGATGTCGGGATACGAGCGCCGGGCACTGCCGCTGGAGATCTCGAACTCCTGGCCGTCGTCCATGCGTGCGCCATATACCTTGTACCCGCCCGCATAGCCATCGCGTCCGTCAAGCCAGACGATCGTCTCGCCGTCGGTCCTGGGAACGTACTGGTCACCGGGCGGCGCCCAGATCTGGGTCGGCCCCTCAGCCGCCGCGGGCGCTACCCGGACTCCGGCTATCATCGCGCACACCAAGACAAGCGCCCCGCCAAGACGCCAGAATCGTTCTCCCATACCAGATGGTTCCTCCCCGGTCACAATCAGGCGATTCAATCAGTGGATAGTGTAGAGGTTCTGGGGCTGCTGAGGGTAGGGGATCGCGATTTGACGTCAGAAAGACGCCCTCACCCCAAGCCGAAGTCAGGTTGGGGTAAGGGCAGATGCTTACGAAACGTACACCGTGAACGCGTACGTCGCGTGTGGGGACGGCAGTTGGGGATTAACGCGGTCATCAGGCGGCCAGCGCACCTCAACCATGACCACGTAGCGGCCCGGCTCATCAGGCATCGCGAAGGATGGATTGGCGTCCGGGAATGTCTCGTCAATCACCGGAGCGACGCGTTTCGCGAAGACGGGATAGGAACCGACATTGCCATCTGTGCTCTGGGGAATGGCGTTATTTTCCGCCCAGTCGTAGATTGCCACCTGCACCTCGCTCGGAGGGGCAACCTCTTCCGTGAAGCTGAATTCCAGTTGGCCGGCTGCCGGGACGGTTAGCCCGTTCTCACCAACGTCATAGAAGGGCGCTTGAATCACGGGGTAGGTCTGCGACTCTTCATCCGGCAGCGCATAAGAGCCGGCGACGCCCTCCATCTGATTTGCGCCGTCGCTCAATTGTGTAAATGGTGGACGGAAAGCGTCTTCCGGGTCTGGTCCGCCGGGCGTCACGGTGGCTGTTGGCTGTGGTGGATTCTCAGCCACGGCAGTTGCGGTGTTGGCCGCGGCCGTCTGGCGCGCGTCGCGCGTGACCAGGGTGTCGGGAGTCGTGCCGGGCACGGTTGGCGTAAAGGTCTGGATCGTATAGGTGCGCTCTTCGCCGTCGCCACTGCTGTTTGAATCGTTGTCCCCACCGCCACACGACACGGCGATGACGAGCATGGCAGCGGTCAGGGCTGAAACGAGCAGGGCCGGGCGTCCAACAATCCCGAGCAGCCGCGCCGGCCGCGATCTGGTTTCTACGCTGGAAGTGTCCAAACTATCCTCATCTCCCACAGGGCAGGTTTCTCTCCACGCAACAACCCACCGCCGGGCGGTCACGTTACGGAGTTAGTCAGCCAACGAGTATACCCGGCTCGTGCGAGCAAGGGTTTGACCGCTGGCAAGGGTTCTTCTCCAAAGGTGAACGAACAGGTATACGTACGCGGTAAAACGGTTGACATCCGCGCTTGCGCGTGACTATACTCCCACATCTGGTGCGCTCATTTTTAGCCTTACCAGGGGAAGGAGTTTGGCGCGGAGAGATGGCACAACGCGGTCTGGCGGTGGTGACTGCCGGACGACGATGGATCCTGGTGTGGCGCGGTCCAGCCAGCAGCATGACGGCCCCATATTTCGAGAAAGCTTGGGAGAGCGACTTTTGAAAACTCCGTCCCGGACCTTCCGGGTAGCCGGCGTCGCAGCGCTTCTTGTGAGCCTGCTCGCCGCGATGGTGGCTCCGGTTTCCGCACAGACGGGCATACCGGGCGAGCCAGGCAGAGACATGGACTTTGAGACGAGCAGTCCATCGTTCAACGCCGGCGTCAACACCATCTACTACCCGTAGGTCGGCAACAACGACAACTTTGGCCTGGGCGAGGCCGACACCTCGATTTCAGTGCAGAACCTCGAGGATCGCGACGCCCAGATCTGGATTTACGTCGGCGACGGTAGCGGCGGTTTTTCATTGGCCACCACCGCATTCCTGAGCCGTTATGCGTCCAAGACCTTCACGGCGGACCAGCTTGGTATCGCCGAGGGCGACGGAGCCCCGGTGGCCGTGCGAGCGTTTCATCAGACCGGCCCGATCGATTCCGAGGATCTGATCGAGACTGAAGTGCTGCTCAGCCGCCCGCCGGGCGTTGACGGCGTTGAGCTTCAGGTATCGGCCTGTGTTGTGAATACCGTCATCACCTCAAATGAAGACGGTGTTACCTTCGCCGAGCCGGCGCCCTTTGCGGCCGCCATCGATTTCTCATTCGGTGGCCAGACCTACGAGGCGTTCGATCCGGACGATCCAACCCAGCAGCCCGAGGATTATCTGGTCAGCTGGGCCAACCAGGACGAGTTGCAAGCCATCCTGAACTCGGTGAACCCGGGTCCGGGCGGCGTGCTGATCAACCCCTTCGGCGGCTTGAACGCCGACGGTGACTGCCTCGACGCGATCAATCAGGTTGCGGGCGTTACCAGCTTCCTGGACTCGGTCGCCATCGGCGGAGTGGCCAAGGCGGCGGTCGGGGGCGAGAACCTGCCGTACACATCAGCCGCAGACACGGCCGTGAGCGGCTACAACGCCCTCTCCGGCTTCGAAGTCTTCCGCTTCGACGAGTGGTATCTGCCGATCGTCCAGACCAACTGTGGTCCTGGCGGCTGCTGGGATTCCACCATTCGTGTCGCGAACGTTGGCGCTGTCAACAACGCGGTCACGATCCGCTTCTTCCCGCACGATAACGCGCAGGGTAGCCTGGCCACTGGTTTCCAGATCCAGGATCTGGTTGACGGTGGCGATACCTGGAACGTCAACCTGAGCGACCTCGTTCCCGAGGGTTGGGTGGGCAGCGCACACATCTTCTCTGATGGCGCGGTGTTCGCGATGGTGGACCGCTTCAAGGTGGGCTACAACATGTGGCTGACCTACAC
>JACCZH010000164.1 GCA_013696045.1 Chloroflexia bacterium | reverse complement strand
GTTTGGACCTTCGTAACATTCGACGGAGAAACGGGGAGGGCACAGGACCCTCGCCATACAAATTATCTATCCCACCGGTGTCGGAATCGCCGGGGCGGTTGGCTCAGCCGGCGCCTCGGTTGGAGCTGGTTCCGGGGTCGCGACCACCGGCGGCGCGGCCGCATCCAGGTAATACACCTCTACCTGGTTGTTCTTGTCCAGTCCCAGCGCCTTGAAGAGCGGCCAATTCATCTCAACCGCCCACTTGGCGCGCCAGCCGGCCTGGTGAGGAACCGCCACGCGGTCGCCGATCGTGCAATCCAGCACCTTGTCATTGGCAACAAGCCGCAGCCGCTCGCCGACCAGGTAATCCGGGTGTACGCAGTAGTAACCGTTCGGGTCAACCTTCCAGTCAGGAATCGCGTTACCCCAGCCAGCGTGCTTGGGCATCGTGCGCTCCCACCAGGCACGGTCGTAACTGGCGGAGTAGTAGGCAGCCTTGCCCACGCCTATCGGATCGCCATCAATTCGTGGCGGCCCCAGAGCGAACTCACGCACATCGGCGTCGTACTCGGCAACGATCGAGTTGTACGTCGTCACGACGTCGTCAACCCAGGCCTGCATCGCGACGTCATCCCAGTTGGGATTTCCGTTGCTGTAGTAATTGGCCAGGATGGCCGGCCAGTCCCAGGACTGGACCATCCACTCCGCAAAGACCTGCGCTCCGTACTTCACATTCATGGCTGGGTCGTTCAGATCTGCATTTTCGCCGGCAGTTGCGCTGTCCTGAACCGCGAGCAGTCCTTGCCCACCGTTCCCCAGCGTGGCAAACGGGTCGCCGCCAGACGATACGCGCATAACCGCGGTGAGCATGTAGGGATCGATGTAACGCGTTAGCGCGGCTGTTACCAGTTCTTCGCCAAACGGCTCCTGATACGCCAGCGGCGCGAACTTCTCATCAATGAACGCATCAACACCAAGGCCGCGCCAGATGCGATAGTGCAGGCCCATGTTGCCGGATTCAACCTTCCAGCCGGCCGAGTTGCCGGGTGTGTAGGTTAAAACGCGACGCTCGAAGACTTGCACAAGCACCTGCTTGCTCTTGCCTGCGACCTGGGCATCCACCCAGTACGGCTCGGTAATTGGCAAGCCAAGCAGATAGGCCCAAGGCAGCGGGTAGTTACCGGCCCACTCCAGGAAGGGCCCGGCAATGTTGTGCCCGGTGTCGTCGTCGTAATCGGCAACGGTCACACCAAGATCGGGCGCGCCATTCTCAACGACGGTTCCATCTGGGTTCACCAGATCGAGAACCGGCTCGCCTACTCGCGCGTCAAAGCGTGGCGCGACGTATTCGCCTTCGGCCACAGCCGGATCGCTCCAGACCGAGGACAGCTTCGACAGTGACGCGTAGGTAACAGGGTTCTCCTGCTCGTAGTCGCCCACGATCGCGATGTCAGCCGGAGCGCGGCGCACGAACTCGTCAGCACCAAGCTGGATCTCGCCGGACAGCATCTCACTGGACAGGAGCGCCCCCGAGACATACCAGAGGTCTTCCGGATCGCCGGCCGGGTCAAGAATATCGAGCCGCCCCTTGTCGAAGTAAACGATCTCGCGCAGCCCGGTCGAGCTCTCGCGATAATATTCGGTTGTCGAAACCTTGGCTGACGGTCCCCAGATCCAGGTTCGCGCAACCTCACCGCCGGCCACCGGGCCGTCGGTCTGGCTCCAGACTGATTGAACTGCGGGATCTATTGCGAGCTGCGTAGCGGCGGCCTGTTGCAGGCTGGAATCTTCTTGTGCCCGCGCCTGCCAGGTCACACTCATAATAACCGCGAGCACCATGCTGAGAGCCAGCACCGCGCTAACGGGCGCATTCATACGCTTCAACGAATTATCCTCCCCATTCCCCCGGCCGTCGTTTTTCCACGCTCGCCGAACGCTTCAGAACGTCCCCATCAGGATGGTATCTGTAAAACATGATTGCTCATTGGCTGCCCCACCAGTTCAATGAGCCCGTACGTTCGCGCCTGATCCAGCGTAAGAACCTGAGAGAAGCGGTTCGCGATAACAATACGCTACTTCTCAAGGGTACGATAGCGCCGGATGGTACCAACCAAGTAACCCCGGCGCAAGACGATGGTCACGTTTCAGGGCAAACTTACGAATGAGAATGTAAGCAGTTTTTGTCGAGCTTTGGACATACAAGGAGACAATCCGTGAGTGAGTTTGTAACCGTCGCCAGAGTAGAAGAGGTCGAGCCTGGCAGCGCCAGGCAGGTGTTTGTCGGCGACACTCCAGTGGCGATCTGCAACATCGATGGCAAGTTCCACGCCATCAGCGACATCTGTACCCATGAGGAGTTCTTCCTATCCGGCGGAGTCATCGAAGGCTGCGAGATCGAGTGTCCCATGCACCGCGGCGTCTTCAACATCAAAACCGGCGAAGCCGAGGTCTACCCCGCCGAAGACCCCCTCCCGGTCTATCCATGCCGGGTTGTGGACGGCGAAGTGCAGGTGAGCGTGCCGGGGTGATCGCTCATTGAAAGTAGTGTATGTAATGAACGTTGTCATCGTGATCGGGTAGCGTACTTTCATCTCCGTACGTGCTAGACCATGCCTTGCCTTCGGCGCGGTAGCCCCGCACGCTCTGATAGACGGGCCATGCCTCGCCCGTACGAATCTGTCCCGTCGTTCTTGATTATGCAATCAACCGGTTGAACGTCATACACCGTCACCGACTGGAATAGGAAAAACCATATGCAAGCTCAGCTACGTCAATTGATCGTCTATGTGTCGGACATGAACAAGTCAGTCGCATTCTATCGTGACACATTGGGGCTGCCGTTGCGGTTTGAATCCGGGAGCTGGAGCGAGCTCGAAGCGGGCGGTATTATCCTTGCCCTGCACATCAGCGAGACGCACGGTGCAGCGTCCGCGCCGCTGGCAACCGGGCACGCGGCGCTTAACCTGGAGGTAGAAAACCTCGACAAAGCGCATGAGAGCCTGAAGGCGTAAGGGGGTGGCCGTAAACGATCCCATTCTGCTGGAGGACATCGGTAAGCGCATCATGCCACTCCACGATCCTAACAGTCTGGCCGTCACGCTCGTGCAGGCTGCGAGATAGCGAGATGGTGCATCGTTCACTCTAGTAGGCTTGCGGCTCGTTAAGCGCCGCTCAACGCACTGCAAGGCAATGACACCATCAACGATAGCAAGCGTGATCTGAATCTCGATCCGTCGCCGCCAGCGATGGAGAATCCACCACGTAACGCGCGCACTGCCGTGACGCTCGTTTTCTTTCTGAACGGCGCGGGTTTCAGCAGCTGGATCGCGCGCATTCCCGAAGTACAAAACGGTCTGGCGATCAGCGAGGGGGAGCTGGGTCTGGCGCTGTTGGGGCTGGGGTTTGGCGCGCTGGTGTCGCTGCTGGCGGCAGGCGGGTTGGTAGTAAAGCTAGGTAGCAGGCCGGTAACCGCTCTAACTGCCGTTATGTTCTGTATTCTTGTTCCGTTGCCGGCGCTGGCTCCCAGTCTCATCACGCTGGCACTAGCCCTGTTTGTCCTTGGTGTTTTTGGCGGCGCTCTCGACGTGGCGATGAACGCGCAGGGTGTGCTCGTTCAGCAACGCTACGGCAGGCCCGTTCTTTCGTCGATGCACGCCGCCTTCAGCTTTGGTGGCTTTGCCGGCGCGGCGACCGGCGGGTTGGTCGCCGGAGCCGGTGTCACTCCGGCATGGCATCTGCTTGGCGCCGCAGTGGTTCTGGGCGCCGCCGCGTATGTCTCCACCCGTTGGCTCTTGCCGGCATCGGCAGACGCCAGCAAAGGCGGACCAACCTTTGCCAGACCGTCGAGAGCGCTGGCGGCGCTTGGAATCGTCGCGTTCTGTGGGCTCGTGATGGAAGGCGGCATGGCCGACTGGAGCGCTGTGTACCTGAGCAACGTGCTCGACACCGGGCCCGGTCTCGCGGCAGGTGGCTTCGCCGCCTTCTCGCTGACCATGGGCATCGGCCGGCTCACCGGCGACCGGCTGGTGTATCTG
>JACCZH010000155.1 GCA_013696045.1 Chloroflexia bacterium | reverse complement strand
ACGACGCCCTCCCAGCCGAAAATCAGGTCAAGACACACAAACAGCTCAAGATAGTATAATTCAGAGATACTCGCTGATGTGGCCGGGCTCCGCCATCACACATATAGTTGGATCTTTACGCAACGTGCTCACACTACCATCCGAGTTACACACAGCCGATGGATAGCTTGCCTGTCATACCAGGCCTGATTCTGGTCGTAGTGCTCCTGGCGTTGAACGCAATGTTCGTTGCGGCGGAGTTCGCCTACGTCACTGTTCGCAGAACGCAGATGCAGCAGTTGGCCAATGAGGGTAATACCCAGGCCAAAAGAACCCTTAAAGCGCTCGGCAATCTCGATTTTTACGTTGCAGCTTCACAACTCGGCATAACCATGGCGACGATCGGGCTCGGCTTTCTTGGCGAGCCGGTTATCGCTGGGCTGATTGAGCCGCCTATTGAGGACATTGTCGGCTCATTCGCGCCTGCTGTCTCCCACACCGTCGCGATCGGGATAGCGTTCACGTTCGTGACTGTGCTCCACATCGTCCTCGGTGAATTCGTGCCCAAAACCCTGGCGCTCGAAGCGCCGGGGAAGACCACGATGTGGCTCTCGTACCCAATGCAAATATTCGTGCGCATCTTTGGCCCTGCCATCTGGCTTCTCAACACCACGGGTAACGTGCTGCTCGGCCTTCTTGGGATGAAGGTGCGGCCCATGGGGGACGAGCCTTTGAAGGCCGAGGATCTGGCCCTCACTTTTGAGTCCAGCGCTTCGGCCGGGTTAATCAGCCGCCGGGAGCTCGATCTCTCGCGTAATACCCTGCGGCTGGCGTCGCTCCAGGTCGGCGATCTTATGGTTCCCCGCAACGAGGTTATCGGTATTCCGGTGGACGCGAGCCGAGAGGATATCGTGCGCATCTTCGCCGGGCATCGCTATACACGTTTCCCTGTGTATACAAGCAGCCTCGACGACATTATTGGTGTCCTCAACGCCAAGCAAGCCGTATTTAATCTCGGGAGCCCGGACGCCGATTGGCATCGTGACATCCAGCAGCCACTCATCCTGCCTGAAACAGTGACCATCGAACACGCGCTGGAAGCGGCTCGCGAGGCCAACCACGCGCTCATGATCCTGGCCGACGAGTTCGGTGGAATTGCCGGAGTGCTCAGCCTCTTCGATGTCGTTGAGTTCCTGGCCGGCCATCTGCCAGATGAATTTGAATCGGGCCAGGCACTGCTCTCGGCCAACCCGGACGGCAGCCTGCTGGCGCCTGGCCTCATGCATCTGGTCGATCTGGCAGATGAGCTGGGCATCACGGTTCCGGATGTTGATGCGCATACCTTGGGCGGACTTGTGATGGAACTGCTGGAGCGTATCCCCGTCGAGGGGGACGAAGTCTTTGTGGACGGACATCGCATTCGGGTGAGTGAAATGAACAATAGACGTGTCGGGCAGGTTCTCCTGATTCCAGAAGCGTCAGTTGAACGCGAGGCTGCCAAATGAGCTCAGACGCGCTCCTCACCGTAGGACTTCTGATCGCAACCGCGCTCCTCATCGCAGGCAACGCGCTCTTCGTTTTCCACGAATTCGCTTTCGTGATGCTGAAACAACCGGCCGTGAAACGATTGGCCGAGGGACAAACCAGAGTAGGCCGGACAATCGTCAAGGCCGCGCGCCAACTAGACCATTACATTGCGGTCGATCAGCTGGGGATCACCATTACCAGCATCGCGGTCGGCTGGATCGGGCAACCTGTCGTGGCCCGGCTGTTCGAAGGTTCTTTCAGTGCGATTGGCATCCCCTCGGGTGCGGCCGCGGTGGTGGCCTTCACGGTTGCTTTCCTGAGCCTCACAGCTATTCAGATGATCGCCGGCGAGTTGATGCCCAAAACAATCGCCTTACGTCACCCTGAGCGGGTTGCGCACAGTGTCGCCCTGCCCGTTGAGATCGTCGCCAGGGTCTTCCACCCACTGGTCACGGTGCTGAACGGGATGGGCACATTGACCGTGCGTGCGTTTGGCGTTACTCCCCAGGCAGAGAGCCACGCTCCATCGCTCCCTCCGGAGGAACTGAACGCCCTGATCCAGGCCAGCGCGAGGGCCGGCAATCTTCAGGCAGACCCGATACTTCTGCGCCGTATGCTCCATTTCTCTGATATTGAGGCGCGTGACTTGATCGTGCCACGACAGGATGTGGTCGCCTTTGCCGTTGGCCAGACTATCGAAGAAGTTCTGGAGATCGTTCGTCTGCACAGTCACACCCGCTTCCCGGTGTACGAGGAATCCATTGATAACATTGTCGGTGTGTTGAACGTGAAAGACTTGGTCCAGATCGGCCCTGACGGCAAGGCGCGTTACGCCACCAGCTGGCGCAGACTTGTCCGGCCGATACCGGTACTGTCTGAACGCGCATCGATCGAGCAGGTGCTACACCGTTTGTCGCAGGACAAACAGCCGCTTGCGCTGCTCATTGATGAGTTCGGAGGCACGGCGGGTATTCTGACGATATCCGACATCGCCGACGAGCTTATTGGAGGCGTCGAGGACATCCGGCAGGCCAGCGAGCACAGTTATTTCGTGAAGGGTGAAACGTCCATTTCGACCCTTGAGTCAATCCTCGATATCGACCTAGCGCCGGAAGAACGCACGTATGAGTCAGTCGGCGGTCTGGTCATGGCGGAGCTCGACCGGATGCCATCCGTAGGCGACACTGTCACGACGAAGGACGGCGATCTGCGCGTTACTGCAATGCGCGGCAGACGCGTCACCGAGGTACGCCTCACACTGGCCGGAAACCAGCAATCTCCTGAAGAATCGGCCGACGGCTAAACGGTTTGCCCGGCAAC
The DNA here is from genome assembly GCA_013696045.1 of Chloroflexia bacterium. GTDB lineage: Bacteria > Chloroflexota > Chloroflexia > Thermomicrobiales > CFX8 > JACCZH01. Next base: position 13,859 of record JACCZH010000155.1, on the reverse strand, counting down.
GTCATCTCAGAGCGTCTGTCGTAGCGCCAGACGGTTATACTCGTGGCGGAAAATATCTCTGGCCAGGCCGGGCGCACTAGGATCGGGAGTTTATGCGGGTCAACCGCTGGATAATGCTGGTTTCACTGGCCGTTGGGCTGGCCGGCGTCTGGTTTGTTTACGATGCAGCATCAACATATGTGGCTGCGACACGCGCCTATGCCAGCGTGGACGTGCGCTACGAAAGCGACTCGTTCATCTGGCTCGATCCAGCATTCGAACGCGGCCGCGCCGATATCACAATCCACAATGAGTCCGACTCCAACGTCACCGTGGCGCTACTCGATCTGCACCTTTACTTCGACGATGAGTTCGCTGGCTCGCGGTACACACCCTGGCAGCCACTCGAGATCCCGAGCGGCACAAGCGCTGTTGTAACCACCGAGTTCCAGATTGCCATCAGCCGCATCCGCCCTCAAGGCGGCACGGCAGACCTGTCGCTGAGAGGGTCCATCACCCTGGAATTCGATGATGTGAGCGAGCCTTTGACCTTCCCGCTGCGCGGAACAATCGGCCAGGTTGCGGAGATTGGACGATAAATGACATCCATGCGGAAGATCACGCGCAACCAACTCCTGAGAATCGGGCTTATCGCGCTCCAATGGTTCCTGCTGACCATGGCGCTGGGCGCGGTAGTCGTCTATTCCTCGGACGCGCTTGAGGGTTTCATTACACCCAGCCTCGAAAGCGGCTTCATGTTCCTTGGGGCATTCGTCTTCGCATTCCTGCTGGGCATCAGTATCGAGTCGTTCAAACTGCTCATGCCGCTGGCGGTGTTGATGTGCGTCGGCGCGTCGTTCATCTTTGTCATGGTGATCTTCTCTCCGACCTATGCTGAGGTCACGATTCGGACAACCCAGCTCGAGAACTACGCCACCACCCGGGCGTTCCTGTTCACCGTGCTGATGTTCCTGCCGGCAGTGGTCGGAGCCGGATTAGGCAACCTGGCAGGCGGCCAATTCCGGGACGATGTGTTGGCCGACGAGCCGGAAGGCTCCCGCTACGCGGCCTCCAGCTCATGGTACGAGCGCCGGAACCGGGCTTCCTCCAGGGCCGACGCGGATTCAACACCGCGGTAGGGGAGGCGTATAGTAAAGTCGAGATAGTCTGGCAATACGAATGAACCCGAAGGGACGCCCATGGTCCTGGCGCAGGCAACAACCGTTCGCGAAGACTGGCGCGAGGAAAATCTGGCGCTGGTCGACGATCTGCGCTCCCGGCTCGAACGAGTCGCCCAGGGCGGTGGGCCGCGAGCGCTCGAGCGCGACCGGCAACGCGGCAAGCTGCCGGTGAGGGAGCGGATCGACCGGGTGCTGGACCCTGCGACGCCATTTCTTGAGCTCTCGCCGCTGGCCGCCAACGGCATGTATGACGACGACGCCCCCGGCGCGGGAATCGTGACCGGCGTCGGCACAGTCGATGGCCGCCAGATCATGGTCGTCGCCAACGACCCGACCGTCAAGGGCGGCACCTACTACCCGATCACCGTCAAGAAACATCTCAGGGCGCAAGAGATTGCCGCTGAGAACCGCTTGCCATGCCTCTACCTGGTTGATTCCGGCGGCGCGTTCCTGCCGCTGCAGAGCGAAGTCTTCCCCGACCGCGAGCACTTCGGCCGCATCTTCCGCAACCAGGCGCTACTCTCGGCACACGGCATCCGGCAGGTGGCAGTGGTGCTTGGCTCCTGCACGGCTGGCGGCGCATATGTCCCAGCGATGGCCGACGAAGCGGTGATTGTGCGCGGCAACGGCACGATCTTCCTGGGGGGTCCACCGTTGGTGAAGGCCGCGACCGGCGAGGAAATCACCGCCGAAGAGCTGGGTGGGGCGGACGTTCACAGCCGGATCAGCGGAGTGGTTGACCACGTGGCCGACGATGAGGAAGAAGCGCTGCAAATTGCCCGGCGGCTGATGACCGTCCCCGGGAGAACGCTCCCCGAACTTCCCTGGGAACGTCAACTGGTCAGACCGCCGAGTGAAGATCCAGATGACCTGCTGGGACTGTTGCCTCCCGATCCACGCACTCCTGTCGATCCAAGGCCGATCTTGAGGCGAGTGCTGGACGGCAGCCGGCTGGACGAGTTTAAGGCCGAATATGCTCAAACCATCGTGTGCGGCTATGGACACCTGTTCGGCATCCCGGTCGGGATCGTCGCCAACAACGGCGTGCTGTTCTCCGATTCAGCCCGCAAAGCGACCCATTTCATCATGCTCTGCGCCCAACAGCGCATCCCGTTGCTCTTCGTCCAGAACATCACCGGCTTCCTGGTGGGCCGCGAGGCGGAGCATGGCGGCATCGCCCGCGACGGCGCGAAGATGGTCGCGGCTGTGGCCGATGCCAACGTGCCCAAGATCACCCTGATTACCGGCGCATCTTACGGAGCTGGCAACTATGCTATGTGCGGCCGGGGTTACGACCCGCGATTTCTCTTCACCTGGCCAACCTCACGCACCGCCGTGATGGGCGGCGAGCAAGCCGCCGGGGTGCTGGCAAGCATCCGCCAGCGCACGCTGGCCGCTCGCGGTGAAGCACTGGACCCCGAGACCGAGGCCGCACTCTTTGAAGAGGTCCGCGCCCGCTACGAGGACGAAACCAGTCCCTACTTTTCCACTGCCCGGCTCTGGGACGACGGAGTGATCGATCCGCGCGATACGCGCACCGTCCTGGGGCTGGCACTGGAAACGACACTGAACGCGCCGATTGCCGAGTCGCAGTTCGGCGTGTTGAGAATCTAGAGCGAGTTTCATGCTCAGTGTCATCTCGACTGGAGCGAAGCGGAGTGGAAAGATCTCAGGCCTATGGCATGCTCGGTCGATAAGAGATTTCTCGACAAGCTCGAAATGACCGGCAACGGTATGGAGTGCTCTAAGCGATTGGAACGAGTAGCTTGAACGAGAACGAGATCCTGCTCTACGAGCGTCGCGGCGACGCCGTCTGGCTGACCATGAACCGGCCGGAGGTGCGCAACGCCCTCTCCCGCGAGCTGGTGACGGCGCTCCACCAGGCTATTGACCGGGCAGCCGCAGATGCAGAGACCAGAGCGATCGTGCTAGCCGGCGCAGGCAAGGTCTTCTGTGCCGGTGCGGACGTCAACCAGTACCGCCAGGCTGGTGACCGGCAGGTGGTGATGGACGACGGCGGGCGGCTCTACGATTTACTAGAGGCGATGACCGTCTGCCGTAAGCCTGTTATCGCGCGCGTTCAGAAGGCCGCCTTCGGCGGGGCGTTTGGGCTGCTCTGCGGAGCGGATCTGGTCGCGGCTGCCGAAGATACCCGCTTCTCGCTCTCCGAGGCCCGTCTGGGACTCGTCCCAGCCGTGATCGGCACCGCTGTTGTCCGCGCTATCGGGCCGCGCCATGCCCGCGCGACGATGATGCTCTCCGAGCCGTTCGGTGTCGAGCAGGCGCTCAAGATTGACCTCATCCAGGAAGCAGTGCCCGAAGCTAAGTTGGATGCCGTGGTTGAACGTTGGCTGTCGCAGATCCGGGCCGGCGCGCCCGGAGCGTTGGGCGACGCCAAACGGCTGTTAAGCAACGTCACATCACCAGACCTGTCCAGTGATGAGATCCGCCAGCGAGCGCTTGAGATGGCCGGCGACCGCCGGGCGGACCCCGAAGGACAGGAGGGCATGCGCGCCTTTATTGAGAAGCGCCGTCCGGATTGGAACCCGGAATAATGCAACAGCCCGTCCTTGCCATCGCCAACCGGGGTGAGATCGCCATACGCATTGCACGAACAGCGCACCGTCTGGGCTGGCGGCCGGTGGCGCTGCTGGGCGAGCCGGACCTGGGGTCGCTCGCGGCACAGGTCGTCGGCAACGTTGAGCCGGTCAGTTCGGAGCTTGACCCTGAAGCCGTTGTCACCGCCGCTAAACGTGCCCACGCCACCGCGCTCCACCCCGGCTATGGATTCCTCAGCGAGCGTCCAGAGCTTTCAGCTGCCTGTGAGCGGTCCGGCATTCTCTTCATCGGCCCCTCTCCGGAGACTCTGGAGGTCTGCGGCGACAAACTCGCCACCCGCGCGGCAGCCGAGCGAGCCAACGTTCCCCTCTTGCCGGCCAGCAGCCCATTAACACTCGACGATGAAAAGACCTGGGCCGAGCACGCCGGGCAGGTCGGCTACCCGCTGATGGTGAAAGTCTCGAGCGCCGGAGGTGGACGCGGTCTGCGGGTTGCGCGTACGGCAGGAGAGCTGGAACGCTCCGTCCGGTCGGCCGCCAGCGAGGCCGGCGGCGATCCCACGTTCTATCTGGAGCGCTATCTCGACGGCGCGCGCCACATTGAGGTCCAGGTGGCCGGCGACGGCCGCCGGGCCGTGGCGCTCGGCGACCGTGACTGTTCGCTCCAGCGCCGCCACCAGAAGGTTATCGAGGAAGCTCCCGCGCCGGGCTTGTCCAATGAGCTACGTGAGCTTGCCCACGCGTCCGCCGTCGCCATCGCCAATGAAGTGCGGCTCAAGGGTGTCGCGACGGTCGAGTATTTGCTGGGCAACGACGGCACACTCGCCTTCATTGAGGTTAACCCCCGTCTCCAGGTCGAGCACACCGTAACCGAGGAGGTTACTGGGCTCGATCTCGTTGAGGTTCAGCTTCGCATCGCCACCGACGGCGTCCTGCCGAAACCGGTTGCCCCAAACGGCCACGCAATCCAGGCGCGCCTCTACGCCGAAGACCCGGCCCGCGAGTTTCTGCCCAGCCCTGGTTTGATCCAGGAGCTGGACTGGCCGGATATGCCTAGACTTCGGGTGGACTCCGGCTTTGCCGCTGGCGACGAGGTTACCGGTAACTACGATCCGATGCTTGCTAAGTTCATTACGAATGGCCGATACCGCCGACGCGCAATCGACACGCTCACGGACGCACTCACGCAACTGCGCGTCGGCGGTATCGCTACGAACCGCCCCTGGCTCTTGAAACTGTTGGCCGACGAGCGTTTCACGTCCAACACCCACAACCTGTCCACCGCGGGGGAGGTCGTTGTCGAACACGCTTCTCCTGCCAAGAACGACCTTTCCTCCGTCGCTGCGCAATTCATTGCGCCCCTCCCTCCACCGACGCAGTTCGGGATCATGACAGGGCGCAATGAATTGCGCCCGTACGATGGGGGTTCGGCGTGGCAAAGCGTCGGACCATTCCGGGTCGTAGGAACGGCAGCAGTGGTCTTCCACAGCATCGACGATGGCTGGCAGGAGACAGTGCTGCTCGAGGGCTGTTGGGCCGCAATAGAGGGCATCGTTGTGCTTCCAACTAAGAACGGTTTCGAGCTCTCGACCCCGCGTGGCCGCTGGATGGTTGCGCCCGGGCCACTACCTAAAGAGCGAACCGCGGGGGTGTCTACGGATGGCGCGGTGCGCTCGCCGATGCCCGGAACGATCGTGACGGTGAACGTCACTGAGGGCCAAGAGGTCGCGGAAGGTGACGTGCTGGCGGTGATGAACGCGATGAAGATCGAGATCAGCCTGGCCGCACCGTTCGCCGGCCGGGTGGCCGCGGTTCTGGCCGCCGACGGCGAGCTGGTCGGCTCGCAGCAAGTGATCGTCAGAGTCGAGCCCGAGGAGACAGCCGATGAGTGAGCGCGACACGATTGCGCGCAGGATGCCAAGTCAGGTCACGGTCTTCGAGGTCGGCCCGCGTGACGGGTTGCAGAACGAAGCGACACCGATCCCGACCGGGATGAAGGTCGCTTTCGTGAAGACGCTGTCAGACGCCGGCCTCACCTGGATCGAGACCACCTCGTTCGTCAATCCGAAAGCCGTTCCCCAGCTGGCGGACGCCGGTGAGGTTATGGCCGGCATAGAGCGTCCGCCCGGCGTCCGCTATCCAGTTCTCGTCCCCAACGAGCGCGGCATGCAACGTGCCCTCGAGTCCGGCGTCGACGCAATCGCTGTCTTTACCGCCGCCTCCGAACAGTTCAGCCAGGCCAACGTGCGGGCCACGATTGACGAGACCTTCGAACGCTTCGCGCCGGTCATTGGGTTGGCGAAGCAGAACAACGTCTGGACCCGTGGCTATGTCTCGATGGCGTTCCACTGTCCCTACGAGGGACCGATCGCGCCTGAGAAAGCCATCGACGTCGCCCAGAGCCTCTTCGACCTCGGCATCGACGAGGTCGCCATCGCCGACACCGTCGGCAGGGCAACGCCGCTGGACGTCAGCCGCTTTCTGGACCTGGCTGTCGAGTCGCTGTCGGTAGACCGGCTCGCCTTCCACCTGCACGACACCAACGGTCTGGCGCTATCCAACGTCATGCTCGCCCTCGAAGCAGGCATCACCGTCATCGACGGGGCAGCCGGTGGTCTCGGCGGCTGCCCCTTTGCCCCCGGCGCGCCCGGCAACCTCGCCACCGAGAAGCTCGTTATGCTGCTGGATGGACTGGGGATCAAGACCGGGGTTGATGGCGCGGCGGTCGAGAAGGCGGGGCAGGAGGTCCGGAAATTCCTCAACAGAGCGCGCTGATACCTTGTAGGGGCGAGGCGCTGCCTCGCCCCTACGAACGAGAATTGCGCTCCCGCCACCAATTCAAATACCGGCTCATCCCCTCCTCGATCCCCGTCTCCGGTGACCACTCAAACTCAGCACGGAAGCGCGACGTGTCGAGCGGTTTGCGCTGGGCGGAGCTGGCGATGTTTGGGTTTAGATCGGGGTGGCTGGGGTCAGCGTTGATCTCGATATCTGGATAGGTCTTACGGAACTCGTCTACGACCGAGCCGATGCTGACTGACTCGCCAAGACCTACGTGATACAGGTCATACTGGAGAATATCAGCCTCACTGAGCGTCGCGATGACGTTTGCGGTGTCGTCGATGTAGGTCCAGTCCCGCCCGCGGTCAAGCGGACCGGTAATCAGTGGTTCCCCGGCTTCAGCCGCCAGCAGCCACTCGTATATCGGAGATGTCCGCAAGCGCGAGGTCGTGGCGCGCTCGCCAGGTCCATACGGTTGGGCAATGCGGACTGACACGACTGAGAGGCCGTGAATCTCGCCAAACCGGCGCACCAACTCCTCACTGGCGTCCTTGGTAATGCCGTAGAGGCTGGTTGGCCGCTTCGACACACTCTCATCCATTGTGGTGTTCGATTCAACATTCCCGATTGCGGAAGGTGACGACACGTAGACAAAGCGACGGGAAGCCTTTACTCGCGCCAGGTCCAACGCCTCCATTGTTCCGCCGATGTTTACACTCACGATACGCAGGGCTTCGTCGCGCTCGGTCTGCGGTAGCGTCGCCGTGACAACCGCCGCATGCACGATAACGTCAACCTCGTGATCTCCCACCGCGGTTCGAAGCGAGCTGGGCTGAGAGAGGTCCGCCTGCCCGTGGATCACTTGCTCGGAAACATCGTTCAGAAACTCTGTCACCCAGCGGTCGGGCTGATTGCGACCAATGGCAATCACATCCACGCCGGACTGTGCCAGAGCGCGGACCACATTGAGACCCACGAATCCGTGCGCCCCGGTTACAACAATTGCCACAAGCACGATCCTCCCCTACAAGAACATCCCAGACACAGCCTCATCATAGTGGTACGATGCCAGCCGAGAGTTTGGTTGAACGAGGAGGTTCTCAGGATGGCGACGCAGCCACTGCCGGGGGTTCAGGTTATCGGCGTTCGCTACCGGGGCAGCAAGCCGGCTGTGCGTGACGAACGCGCGCTGGATGCGTACACGGCGTCGGGCGTTTATCAATCTATTGACGTGCCGGTCACGGTCATCGAACCGCGGTTTCCCGAGGACAGACGCACCGGCGAACCGACCGACGACCTTGGGCTGATGGGGGCCGCGATTGCCAGCGCAGCGGCGAACGCCCGACGCGAAGGCAATGGCGTCATGATGGTAGGCGGCGATTGCAGCCACATCACCGGCGTGCTCGGCGGGTTGCAGGACGTCTACGGCCCCAACGCCAGGATCGGTCTGGTCTGGTTCGACGCGCACGGTGATTTCAACACACCCAACACTACCTTCTCCGGGATGCTGGGCGGCATGCCGGTCGCGGTGAGCGCCGGGCTGGCCTATCCGCGCTGGCGCGAGATGTCGCACATCGCCGCGCCAATCCCGACCGACCGTATCCTGATGGTCGATGTCCGCAACCTGGACGAGCCCGAAGAGGCGCTTATCCGCGCCACCGACATCACCATCGCTGCCCCCGCGCCGGGATTTCCCGGAGCAGATCTCAAACAGGCCGTTACCGAGCTAGCCGCGAACTGCGACATGCTCTATTTCCATATCGACTCCGACATTCTGGACGAGGCGTTCGTCCCGAACCACGGCACCCGTGAGCCAAACGGGCCGGACTTGCAACAGGTGCAGGACGCAATCGAGACGGTCATGGCCACCGGCAAGGTGGTCGCCTACGCCGTTGTCTCGGTCTATGCCGAAGGCGAGGGCAGCGAGACCAGCGTCCAGTCCGGCATCGAGCTGCTGCGCGGTGGCCTGGAGGCATGGAACCGTCACGGTCTCCCGGAAAGTCTTAACGACGCATGACAGCGGCAACATCCTCCGATCAATGGATGGTCTCGACGCGCGCCCTGCACAAGGCGTATGGTCCAATCATTGCGCTGGATACCCTTGACCTCAACCTGCCCCGTTCTGCCGTCGGTCTGCTGGGCGCGAACGGCGCGGGTAAATCGACACTCATCAAGGGGCTGCTCGGGCTCTTGCGGCCGACCTCCGGCAAAGCGTGGGTGCTTGGCACGGATGTGCAGGCCAACGCCGTCTCGATCCGCGAGCGGGTCGGCTACATGCCGGAATCCGACACGCTACCAATGGACGTCACGGCGGCCGATTTCGTGGGCCACATGGCCGAGATGAGCGGCCTGCCAGCTCGTGGAGCGCGGCAGCGAGCCAACGATGTGCTCTACCAGGTGGGGCTGGATGAGGAGCGCTACCGGCTGATCCGTGGCTTCTCGACCGGCATGAAGCAGCGGGTCAAGCTGGCTCAGGCTATCGTGCACGATCCTGAGCTGGTCTTCCTGGACGAGCCGACCAACGGCATGGACCCGCAGGGGCGCGACGACATGCTGAATCTGATTAACCGCATTCACAACAACCTGGGAATTACCGTCATTCTCTCGTCGCACATCCTGGGCGACGTCGAGCGGGTCTGCGATTACGTTGTTATGCTGGATTCCGGGCGGCTGGTGGTTTCCGACAGCATTGAGACGTTGAGGCAGGGCAGCACCGACATTCTGGTGCGCATCGATGGCAATGAGACCACATTTGTTGAGCGGCTCACAGCGCGCCAGATCAAGGCGGAGCTCTCCGGCCACGACATTCTGGTTGCCTACGAGTCCGACGAGGTCTATGACGCTATTCGCGACACCGCCGTTGACATGGGTGTCGCCTTGCGAACGCTCAAGGCACGCGAGCGCTCGCTTGAGGATGTCTACATCCAGACCGTCAGTGGCATCGGTGGCCCAGTGCCCCTTCCAGTGGAGGCCGCCAATGTCGAGTGAGCAACCGGTCCGGACACCACAGCAGCCCTACGGCGAGGTCTTCGACCGCGGCTATCAGCACTACCAGGGCGAACGGCTGGGACGCTCCTACGCCATCCGGGCGCTCATCATCTACTCGATCAAGCGCGGTCTGGGCATCAAGAAAAAGTGGACCGCCAAGATCATCCCGTTCATCCTGTACTCGATAGCCTATCTCCCGGCCATCGTCATTACCGCGATAATCTCATTCTTCCCCGGCGAAACCGGGCTCGGCTACAGCAGTCTCTACGGCTTTCTGGATTTTGTGATCCTCATCTTTGCCGCGTCAGTCGCGCCGGAAATGCTCTGCGACGACCGGCGCGAGAACGTGCTGCCGCTCTATTTCTCGCGGCCAATCTCCAGACTGGACTACCTGCTCTCCAAGATCAGCGCCATGGGCATTCTGATGGCCACGCTTGTTTTCGGACCGGCCCTGATGCTGTTTGCCGGACGAGCTCTGACCGACGACAACCCGGCCAGCTGGCTTGTTAATAACCTTGACGAAGTGCTCCGCATCGCCGCTTACGGCGTCCTGCTCTCGGCCTTCTACGCCGCTATAGGTCTGACAATCGCGACCTTCACCACCCGCAAGGGAGTTGCGTCAGCCATCATGATCGTAGGTGTCATCATCCTCTCCGGCTTCGCTAACGGGCTGTACTTTGCCATCGACGACCCGGCCACAAACCCGGTCGTGTTCCTGAGCCCGTTTGATGTGCTGGACGGCGCGCGCGCCTGGGTGTTCGGAACCGGGCTCGGGGGCGGCAGCATGGCCGGCGACGCGGATCTGCCGGGCTTTAGTTATGGCCTGGTCATCGCCGCTATCGTCGGCGTCGCCGCAGCCGTCATGCACCGCCGCTATGTAAGCGAGGAGTAGGGAGCCCATGAACGCATCTTCACCAACCGCTCCCAGATCCGAGGTCGGGCCTATTGCGCCGCCGATTATCGAGGGCGCGCCAATTATTGCTCGCAACGTGTCCAAATGGTACGGCGATGTCGTGGCGGTGTCTGATGTCTCGTTCAGCGTCGAGCCAGGCGTGACAGCGTTGCTTGGCCCTAACGGCGCCGGCAAATCAACCATGCTGGAGATGCTGACCGGGCTGCTGCACCCCTCTGCCGGCACAATTGAGATTCTGGGCAAGCCAGTGCGGGGCGATGAGAGCCTTTACTCCAGCGTCGGACTGGTTCCCGAGCAGGAGCACATCTACCCGTTCATGACCGGCCGCGAGTTTCTGACGCTCAACGCCGCGCTCCAGAAGCTACCGGACCCCGAAGAAGCCGCCCAGCGGGCGCTAGAAGTGGTTGAGCTCGTCAAGGACGGCGACCGGCCGCTGCGCGGCTACTCCAAAGGCATGCGCCAGCGAGCCAAGATCGCCGCCGCGATCGTCCACGACCCGCAGATCATTCTTATGGACGAGCCACTGACCGGCACCGACCCACTACAACGCTCGAGGATGATGGAGCTGATTCGCAAGCTGGGTCGCGAGGGCAAGACCGTGCTGATCTCGTCGCACGTTCTGGACGAAGTGGAGCGAGTGGCCGACCGCATTCTCGTCATCGTCAACGGTAAGCTGGCCGCCGCGGGTGACTTCCGGGCCATCCGCGACAAGATCGACGAGCACGCCCGTGGGGTACGCATTCGGGCCGCCGACGCGCGCGGCCTGGCCGGCGCTCTCATTCAAGAGCACACCACCGTCGCGATCCGGCTGGAGCCGGGCTCGAACGGCGGTCAGCCAACGATCATCGCCGAAACCGCCGATGTGCGCGCATTTTACACAGCCGTCCCGGCGGTGGCTCAACGCGCCAATATCCGGCTCTATGAAGTGTCGGCCGTCGATGATTCCCTGGCGAGCGTCTTCGCCTATGTGGTTGGGCGGTAACGATGTCAGCACTCACGCGCTCGCTATTTCTCACATTCCCGATTCTCATCCTGACACTACGCCAGTTCAGCAGTGGCAAGGCGATCAGAGTAGTGGCGCTGTTCGCGCTGGCGCCGGTGCTGTTCACGGTGATTTACCTGATCGATCCAAGCGTCCAGACCGGCCGCGCATGGTTTGACCAGCTTTTCCGCACCATCCTCGTCCCGACAATCCTGCCGCTGGCGACGGTCATTCTGGCAACGAATGCCCTGGGCAACGAGCTGGAGGACCGCACGCTGGTCTATCTGGTGCTCAAGCCGATCCGGCGCTCGCGGATTATCATCGAGAAGTATGCAGCGGTCGTCCAGTCAACCTGGATCACGCTCATCATCGGCGCGGCTATCGCGTGGGTAATGGCCAACCGTGGTGACGCCGTGGATAACCTCGATATGCTGGCGGCTGCCGTACTGGCCATGCTGGTAGGAGTGCTGACCTATGGGGCGCTCTTCCTGGCCTTAAGCCTGATTATCCCGAGAGCGCTCGTGGCGGGCATTATCTACATTCTGATCTGGGAAACACTTCTCGGACGGCTCATCCCCGGCGCGCAGCTTCTCAGCATTCAACACTACGTCCAGTCGGTCTACAGCCGCCTGTTGTCCGACCCAGAGTTCCAGGTGTCCAACGCGCTGCGCTTTCCATCCGCCATGCTGGCAATCTCAATCCTGATTGCTTTCGCCCTGCTGTTCGCGACCATGCGGTTGCGGGCGATGGATCTGGAGTAGAAGAACATCGTCTCCTACTTACACTGTTATCTCGACCCAGAGGGTGCCCCGTGGTCGAGATGACGATCGGCACACGGAATACTCCCACGCCCAGTCGCGCTATGATGTTCTGAGGGACTGATACGCCAACAGGAGAGGACACTACACGAACCATGGTTTTAACCAACGAGATGCGCGCGTTCATGGAAGAGCCGCGTTTTGCCGTTCTCGCCACCACGATGCCCGACGGCAGGATCCAGCAAACAGTCATGTGGTACGAACTTCGGGACAACACCATCATCATGAACACCAAAGCCGGGCGGGTAAAGCACCAGAACGTCCATCGCGAACCACGCGTCTCGGTCTGTCTTGAAGACGGCTACCGCTACATGGCAATAGACGGCCGGGTGCAAGAGACCATCGACGATCAGGAGATCGCCCAGGCCGACATCCTCGGTCTGGCCAGGCGCTACCATCCGCACCGGCCGGACGAAGAGAGCTCATTTTTCAAGCGCGAGCAGCGTGAGACACTGGTGATCTCTATCGACAAGGTTCTCGCTAACGGGTTCTAAGATTAGGTTTTGATTGTCATCTCGACCACGGGGCACACGCCCAGAAGGCACCCGGCGTCGCAGGGATCTCTTACCTGACCACGCTTCGGCGGGACTGAGATCCATTCGACTCCGCTCCGCTCCGCTCAGGGTGACGGGCTAGGACGAAAGGAACAGCATCTTGGCTACTATCGGCTATGCGGCAATGATGGAGCAGTTCACGCCGACCCAACTACTGGATTACTGCGAGGCGGCGGAAAAAGTTGGGTTCAGCACCGTCATGGCCTCCGACCATTTCCACCCCTGGACCCCGGAGCAAGGCCAGAGCGGCTTTAGCTTCGCCTTCATGGCGGCGCTCGGAGAGCGCACCAAGCAACGCTTTGGAGCGGGCGTCATCTGCCCGAGCTTCCGCTACCACCCTGCTATCGTCGCCCAGGCATCGGCCACGCTGGAGGCGATGTACCCCGGCCGCACCTACGTCGGCATCGGCGCGGGCGAAGCGCTCAACGAGCACATCGTTGGCGGCGAGTGGCCCGAGGGCGGTACGCGCTCGAAAATGATGTTTGAGGCCATCGAGATCATCAACAAGCTCTTCACCGGCAAGGTCGTCAAGCACGAAGGCCCCTACTTCAAGATGGAGAGCGCCAAGCTTTACACCATGCCCGACGTGCCGCCGCCGATCTATGTCGCCACGGCTGGGCCGATCAACTCGATCAGAACCGGGCGCTACGCCGACGGCATCATCACCGTAGGGGCGTCGGACGATAAGATCCAGGGTATTTTCGACAAGTTCGAGCAAGGCGCAAAACGCGAGGGCAAGGATCCATCGACGATGCCGAGGATCCTGCAGGTGCATGTCTCCTACGCCGCAACCGTGGAAGAAGCGACCGACAACGCGGTCAAGGAGTGGCCGAACGGGGGCATGGCCTTCCCCAAGGCAGACATCAAGAACCCCGAGGATTTTCAGGCTATGGCGAAACTGGTGCGGCCCGAGCACTACAAGAATCGCGTGCTGATCTCCAACGATCCGGAAGAGCACCTGGCCTACGTGCAGCGCTACGCCGACATGGGCTTCGACGAGATCTACATCCACAACGTTGGCCGCAACCAGGAGGAATTCATCCAGCTCTACGGTGAGAAGGTCATCCCAAACGTCAAGGCAAAGGCGGGGGCAACGGCGTAGGGG
>JACCZH010000119.1 GCA_013696045.1 Chloroflexia bacterium | reverse complement strand
CCTTGGCGTAGGTCGGAACCAGCAACGGCGTGGCGTTGGTCATGGCGATGCCGGCCATGCCGGGGTGGTCGAGCGCCATCGTGGCGTAGTAGCCAGCGATGCCGAAATGATTGGAGTGGCCAACGGTCGCCAGACACATGCCTGATGCTTTGGCCTTCTCGATGCAGCGCTCCATCGCCCGGTAGGCCGACGACGGACCGAAGCCGTTCTGGGCGTCGAAGGTGATCGTCGCGGCCGTTTCACGGACGGTCACCAGCTCGGCCTCTAGGTTGATCATGCCGGCCTCAAGCCGGTCGACATACATTCGCATCCGGGGGACGCCGTGCGAGTCGATGCCCCGCAGGTCGGATTCCACCAGGATGTCAGCTGAAATCCGTGCGTCGTCCGGCCGCATCCCATATGACGTGAAGACATCGATTACATACTGCTTCAGGTGGTCACCGTGAATACGCGGGAAATCTTCGTCATGCTCGGCCATATGAGGTGTGTCCTTTGCTCATTGTTCGGTTGGCATTACCTGGCGCATCATAACCGAAGTATGAGTTGTGGACAGAGGGTCAGGAGAGGATCGTCAACGGGAGGGGTTTGGCTATTGCATAGCCCTGAGCGTAATCAATGCCGAGCTCTTTGAGCACTTCCAGCACGGTGATGTCCTCGACATGCTCGGCGATGGTCTGGATACCCATCACGTGGGCGATGTGGCTGATAGAGCCAACTACCGCGCGGTCGATCGGGTCGTCTACGATGTCGCGCACAAGACTGCCGTCGATCTTGAGGTAGTCGACTTTCAAATTGCGTAGATAAGCATAGGTGTTCAAGCTGGTGCCAAACTGGCTAAGGGAAAACCGGCAGCCGAGCGCTTTCAAAGCATCTGTAAAACGCATCGCGCTGGCCAGGTTGGTGACGGCGGCGGTCTCGCTCAGCTCAAAACAGATCGACTGAGGGGGCACGCCAGAGCGCGCAAGCTGCGCGTGGACAAACGCCGGAAAGGTGTCGTCGTTGAGCGTCGAGGTTGAAATGTTGATCGTCCAGCTCGACGCCGGGGCCAGTTCCTCGCGGCTCAACGTCCGCAGCGCCGATCGCACAACCCAGCGATCGAGGTCGGCCGCTAGCTCATCACGAGAAGCCGCGCCAACAAAGACCGCGGGCGACAACAAGCGTCCATGACCGTCAACCATATGCACCAGGAACTCGTAGAGCTCTTGCGCCGCCTCAACCGGCAGCAACGGAACAATTTTCTGGGCATAGAGACGAAAGCGGTCTTCGGTGAACGCGCTGGTAATCGCGCGTTCGGCGTCCAGATTGCCGGGCGCGTTGACTGGGAAATCATCCTGCTGGCGTAGTCCACGATGGCGAAGGCTATGGCCAAAATCGAGCAGGCCGCGGGTTGTCTCAGCCGTTTCAAACAACGTGGTGGCGTTACGGATATCGGCATGCACTGGAAAGACACTAATACGCAACGCGGTTGGAATGGCATTGGCATGCCAGACGAATGTGTAACCGCCGACTGCCTTCTGCAACTGGCCGGCGATCCGCGAGGCCTGGCCGGCTGGACAATGACGAAGAAGCACCGCAAACTGATCCTCGCCAAAACGCGCCAGCATGTCCACATCCCGGATCTGGGCGCGCAGCAGGGCCGCAACCTGCTTCAGCAGCTCGTCGGCTGCTACCCGGCCATGCGCGGCGGCAACCAGCCTGTGTTGCGGAAGCTCTAGCAGCAGGAGTGTGTGCTCAACGTTCTCACGCGCTGCCGTCACCAGCGCAGCCTCAATCTGGCTCTCAAGCTCGCGGCGATTCGCCAGCCCGGTTAGCGGGTCATGGCTCCCCAGATAGGCGAGGTTACCTGCGTCAGCCCGCTCTCCACTGGTGTCGCGGAAGACCATCACCGCGCCGACGATCGCCCCATCGCGGTCACGCACTGGAGCAACGATATCTTCTATATTGAAGGTACGGCCGTCACGATGCACCAATAGCGAGTGCGCAGCCAGATCCAGCCTGATGCCCTCTCGCAAACAGGTGTCGATTGGGTGCTGCGCTCGTTCCAGACTCTCCTTATGCACGAGATCGACAACTTCACCCACGGATTTACCCCTGGCCGTGGCCGTCGTCCAACCGGTCAACGCTTGTGCTGTCGGGTTGAGGTATTCAACGTTGCCGGCAACGTCGGTCATGACCACCCCGTCGGCGATGGACTCCACCACTGCCTCGAACCGCTCGTGGCTCTCCCAGATCAGGGCATCCAATCGCTTGAGCTCGCGAACATCCCGCGACGCCCAGGCCACTTCAACCACGTCGCCGGCTTCGTTCACAAGTGGATAAACGGCATCCTGCGTTTCAAACATCTCACCGGCGCGAGTGACCCGCACCGTGTCAAACCAATCGATGCGCTCTTTCACCGCCACCCGCGCCAGCAGGGTTGAGATCTCGAGGTGCGTTCGGGCCAGCGCCAGAATCGACACATGCCGGCCAATAATCTGCTCGGGCGTGTATTCAAACGTGGATTGGGCGGCCTCACTCCAACGGCTGACAGTGCCATCCAACCGGCACGTAAAGTGCGCCACCGGCAGGGATTGCAGCATCTCGCGCAGCTGAAAAGCATCACTGCTGGATTCACGCGTCAATTCGGCGTCAAGGTCGGCGATCAACATCGCGCCAACATCATGCAAAATGCCGATGTCCCGGCCCGTCAGCTGCCTGGGTTTAGTGTCAGCCAGACACAAGCTTCCAAGGTTGAATCCATCAGCAGTAGTGATTGGCACTCCAGCATAGAAGCGCAGTCCGGAAGGCCTGGCAACCAATGGGTGGCGCGCAGCTACCGGATCAAGCAGCGTGTCAGGCAGAATGCGCACCCCTTCGCCAGCAATCGTTGTGACACACAAGCCGGGCACGGATGTGAGCGTTTGAGCCGGAATACCCTGGGTAGCGGTAAGCGTGACTTTTTCGCCATCAATAATGCTGATAAACGCGATCGGCGCGTTCAGCGCGCTGGCGAGGATACGAGTGACACGAGCGAGCGCCGGCTGGTGTCGCGGATGAAGGAGCGAATGCTGATGCAGCGCAGCCAGACGCTGTGGGTCAATGGCCGGCAAATGATCCAGGGACATCCTCGCCTTTATCCTTTACTCACCCACCAGGGTTGAGAGCACCAGAGACATAGATCACTAGTATGCCCCACGCTTGCCCCAGGAATAACCCTTCCCGTGCCAGTTATGGCAACTGCAATAATTAGCGCTGGCTGTGGTATCTGCCATGTCACCCCGACAGCGGAACCAAAACACCCCAACCAGCGTCTGGTAAAGGACAGACCGGACATCGGGGTCATTTGCTCAATGAGGAGAAAGTGGAGACCAGTGAGATTGCAATCAACCCAAAAGAAACCGGCTCTGCTGGTGGGGCTTGTGCTCGTGTTCATGCTGCTGTTTGCCGCATGCGGCTCGGAAGATCCGGCTCTCGGAAACTCCGGCAGCCAGCCTGAGCCAACCGCCACCGAAGAGCCAGCAAGCACGCCAACGCCAGAGCCAATCGCGTATCCACAAGACGCCAGCGACGTGGTGGTGCGCATCGAGCACACCGGTGGGTTCGTGCCACAGGAGTTCCTGGTGACGAGGTTGCCGCTGGTGTCACTATATGGCGATGGCCGGATCTTGACCGAGGGTCCGCAGATCATGATTTATCCCGCGCCGGCCCTGCCGAATCTGCAAATGGGCACCCTCAATGAAGAGGGCATCCGGATGATTCTGAAGGCTGCCGAAGAAGCCGGACTGCTGGACGGCGACAAGCACTATCCGCTCGACATGATCGCGGACGCCGCCACAACCGTCTTCACGGTCACCGCCGGTGGCGAAACGCACACCGTCTCGGTCTATGCGCTCGACGCGACTGGAGGGCCGGACAGCATCGGCGCGCCGGACCTGCCGGCAGACGAGCTTGAGGCACGCAAGAAGCTGGCTGAGTTCCAGGCCAAGCTTGTGGATTACATGAGCTGGCTGCCGGAAACGGCCATCACTGCGCCACAAACCGCCTACCCGATCGAGCGCTTGCAGGTCGTCAGCCAGCCGGCCGACCTACGAGAAATAAATGACATTGAAACTGGCGAGGCGGAGTGGCCGCTGGACACGCCCCTGGCCGAGATCGGCGAACCGTTCGAGTTCATGGAGCAGGCTCGCTGCATCGTCCTTGAGGGCGAAGAGCTCGACAGTGTATTGACCGCCCTGCAAGACGCCAACCAGCTCACCCGCTGGCAGAACGGCGGCGAGGAGTATTCACTCCACATCCGCCCATTCCTGCCAGACGAGCAAGGTTGCGCGCAACCGCAGCCCTAATACCCGAATCCTTCCAAAGGAACGGCCCGGCGCAACGGCGATTGCGCTGGGCTGTTCTATGTTTCTGTGCATGTCCATAAAGTAGAATGTGCGACACGTCAAGGGTAAGCGAGTGAGAGTCGGGGTTACCGTGTCTGCTGAGATGCCAGTTGGCCGCGCCAACGTCGAGCCATCTTAATGACAGCTCACATCGAGCGCGATGTCATGTCCGCCCCCCAGCTACCCACCCCGTTAACGCCCCTCCTCGGCCGGCAGGCTGTGCTGGCAGCCGCCTCCAGCTTGTTGCTGCAACCGCATCTCCGCCTCATGACGCTTACTGGACAAGGCGGCGTGGGAAAGACCCGGCTTGCGCTTGCGCTCGCCTGGTCTGTTTCGGGCGAGTTTCAGGACGGAGCCACCTTTGTTCCACTCGCTACGGTAAGCGATCCAGGGCTGGTCATGCCAACCATCGCTCAGGCGCTCCAGCTACGAGACGACGCCACCGAATCTCCGCAAGTCCGCCTCAGCCGGGCGCTTTACGGGAAGCAGCGGTTGCTCGTACTTGACAATCTCGAGCAAATCCGCGCCGCCGGACCGGATCTGGCGGGGCTTTTAGCAGCATGCCCCGGCCTCAAGCTGTTGGTAACCAGTCGCGTTGCGTTGAATCTTCAATGCGAGCAGGAATTTGCGGTGCCACCGCTCGATCTGCCAGGGCATGAGGGCAGCGCGGATCTCGACGATATCGCTGCAAATGAGTCGGTACGGCTCTTCGTCCAGCGCGCGAAAAGGCTGCGTCCCGACTTCAAAGTAACGGTGGTGAACGCCGGGCCAATTGTCGCCATCTGTCACCGCCTTGATGGTCTTCCGCTGGCTCTTGAGCTTGCCGCCGGCCGGATCAACGTGCTAACCCCAAAGGCAATCCTGGCCCGTCTGGACAACCGTCTGACGCTCCTTACCGGTGGTGGGCAGGACGTGCCAGAGCGCCAGCAGACCCTGCGCAACACCATCTCCTGGAGCTACGATCTTCTGACTCCTCACGAGCAAGCCTTCTTTCGCCAGCTGGCGGTCTTCGTCGGTGGATGGACACTGGAGGCCGCCTACGCGGTTATCGGCGCGGATCTGGAGATGGATGTACTGGAGGGACTAGCAGCCCTGGTCGATCACCAGCTTGTGCGGTCGATGGAACAGCCGGACGGAACGTCACGCTTCGGGATGCTGGCCGCGATTCGAGAGTATGCGTTTGAACGTCTCATGGCAAGCGATGAGCATGAGGAGCTACGCCAACGGCATGCAGACTATTATGGCGAGTTTGCCCGCGCCGCCAGTCAACGCAACTCCACGGCGGAGCAGAAAGCGTCTTTTGATCTGGTGGAACAGGACTACGATAATCTGCGAGCAGCTCTGGATTGGCTCGATGAATCCGGGCACATCGAGCAGGGACTCCAGCTCGGCTCTGCGCTCTGGCAGTTCTGGGAGATTCGCGGATATCTGACTGAGGGCAGGCGGCGTATTTCCGCCTTCCTGGATGTTGAAGAATCCCGATCCTTCCCGCGGGCACGGGGGACCGCGCTCTTCACGCTTGGCCGGCTGTGTTTTCAGCAAGGTGACTACGATGCGGCACGGACGCCTCTGGAAGAAAGGCGTGCCCTCGCCCGGCAGATTGGCGACAAAACCCGGGAGGCGGCTGCACTCACTCAGATCGGCCATATCGATCGCATCCACGGGGACTATCAGGCTGCGCGCGCCTGTTATGTTGAATCTCTCGCTATCAGGCGTGCCGACGGCAATCCATGGCTGATCGCGCTTTCGCTGGTCAGCATTGGACACCTCGCACTCCTCGAAGGTGGATATGCAGAAGCCAGAACGACCTTGCAGGAAAGCCTCATGCTGTTTCAGGAATCAGGCCGCGCGGATGACGTGATCAGATCAGTGACGCTCCTGGCCCAGCTGGCCACGGAAGAAGGCCAGCTGGACCAAGCGCGCCGGCTTTTCGCGGAAAGCATAGAGCGAGCGCAAGAGCTGGGCTACCGGCTCGAGATCGCCGGCGCCCTGTCATGGCTCGGGCAGATCGATTTGGATTCTGGCGATCTTGAGGGATGCCGGCAGCGGCTCGCCCAGAGCCTGGTGTTGTATCAAGAATTGGCCGCCATGCCCGGTATCCCGCGCTGTCTCGAGCGCTTCGCTGAACTGGCCTATGCGCGGGAGGATCCTGCCCGTGCAGTGAGGCTGGCCGGCCGTGCCTGGGCGCTCCAGGCATCACTTACCACTGCTCCATATCCCGCGTGGGAAGCCCGCCGGCAACAACTGCTGCAAGCAGCACGCCGGAAACTTACGCCGTCTGACTATGATGCGGCCTGGAGCGCCGGCATGATGATGTCCCTTGACGAGGCCATTGCAGAAGCGCTCTCGGACCAGTCCGCCCCACAAGCAAACGAGGCTCAATCCTCGCCTGACCCTGTTACTTCGACGGTGTTAACGCGTCGCGAGCTAGAGGTGCTCAAACTGCTCGTCGACGGCCGCTCCACCGTAGAGATTGCCGACGCGCTCTACATTAGCCGGCTCACCGCCCGCACGCATATCCGAAATATCCTCGCAAAGCTCAACGTCCCCTCTCGCACCGCGGCCGTCGCCTACGCCTTCAAGCAGGGGTTGTTCTAACCCTCTACCTCATATGAGGTAGGCCGGTCATTCCCACAATACGTCAGAAGATACGCCGTATAGCCGATGTGTTTTCGTCGTGTGGAGCGCATTATCAAAGCATGCCAACGACGGCATACAGACTCCCGGTAGAGGCGCCGGCCATGTCGGCCGGGCCGAAAGAAAAGAAGGGACGGGTTTCAAAGATGAGACGAGGGGCAATGCTGCTCTTGCTGTGCGTGGTGGTCGCGACCGCTGCGCTGCCGGCACTGACGGAAGCCAAGCCAACGGGCTCTGGCGCCAAACGAACAACCGTCCGCGAGCTTGCCATGCTGCGCGGGAATACGGCCAAATATCACAACGTCAAGGCGGCAATCGAAGCCGGCTACGTTCCAGCGGGGCACTGTCTCGAAGTACCGGAACTGGGCGGCATGGGCATCCACTACATGAACCCTGCCCTGGCGAGCGACGACGTTATCGACCCGATGCAACCAGAAGTTCTGCTCTATGAGCCAACACACCATGGGCTGAGACTGGTTGGCGTGGAGTATTTCATGGCATCCGCGCTAACTGAGACGACGCCCTACGTTTTCGGGCAGCCGTTCGACGGCCCGATGGCGGGTCACGAGCCGGGCATGCCGGAACACTATGACCTGCACGTCTGGATCTGGAAGAACAATCCGTCAGGAGTCTTCAGCCAGTTCAACCCGAATGTTTACTGTGGTCACTAATACGCCGTCTACAGAGCACAAAAGAGGAAAGGTTACACAGATGACAGCAACAGCAAACGCCATTACCGCCTACGCACGCACGCAGAGTTCCGAAACCTCACGCTGGTATCACGGTGGACTGATCACCTTTCTTGCGACCGGTGATGACACCAACGGCCAGTTTAGCTTGATCGAGTACCGCGCCAGCAAGGGTGGCGAGCCACCACGCCACATTCATCAGAATGAAGAGGAGTGCTTCTACATCCTGGATGGTGAGTTCACCTTCTACATTGGAGAGCAGGTCTTGAGTGCGCCGGCCGGCACCTGGGCCATCATCCCGCGCGGCGCCGTACACACGTTTAGTATCGAGACCGAGCAGGCCACGGCGCTGGTTTTCTTCACTCCTTCCGGTTTCGAGGATTTTTTCAAGGAGATGAGCGAGCCGGCGGAATCCCTGACAGTGCCACCGGCGCCTCTGGGCCCTCCCAACATCGCCCGCCTGGTCGCCACCGCCGAGAAGTACGGCTGCCAGTTCGTTTAGGCACGTAGACACAACACAAAGGAGAGCGCAAGTGGTTGCGCTCTCCTTTTGTGTGTTGTCATTGCAATGTGTCAATCCTTAAGCCTGCGTTACGATGAGCACATCTTTCGAGTCGTGCTCCATGAGGACCAAGTGAGCGAGGAGTCCGGTAATGTCCAGCCATCCCACCGTCACCATTGAGGAAGCGATCATGGAAAGGCTTCGCGACATCTGCTTGCCGTTGCCCGCCGCTACCGAGGCCGAAGCGTTCGGCGCGCCAACCTTTCAGATCCGCGCCAAGAACTTCGCGATGCTCCATCAGCCTGAAGGCCGGACATCAGTCTGGTGCAAGGCAACGCAAGAGTTTCAACAGGCTCTGGTGAACTCCGAGCCAGAACGTTACTTTGCCCCGCCCTATCTCGGTCCGAAAGGCTGGGTCGCCGCCTGGCTGGACGCTGAGATGAACCCGGATTGGGACGAAATCGAAGAGATCATCATCGACAGCTACCGGCTCATCGCCCCGAAGCAGCTGGTGAAGCAACTTGATGAAGATGGGTAACCGAAAGGTCACTCGTTGGCAAGGATGTCCTGGAGCTGAGTCGCCAATGGGCGTGGTTCTGGGGGACGCGAGTGCGCACGGGCAGACCGTGCTGGATCGGGAGTTGTACCTGTCCCAGGTGTGGGAGGATGACGCTGAGCGACGGCAAGCAGGCGGTGTCCCGGAGGCGGTGGCGTTTGCGAGCGCGGTTCCCGCGCGCTGGGTGACGGCTGACGAGATCTACGGCAACGACCACGCGCTGCGTCGCTGGCTTGAGGCCGAGGAGTCGACCTGATCTCGCCAGAACTGTCATTGTAGCCCTGAGATCGTCGCACTGGAGAGCATCCGTTTACACGGCATCTTCGAGCTGTTCCCGCAAAAAACGCAGCGCGTCACGCTCGGTGGGACTGAGGTCGGCTGTCGAGAGCCGGCGCAGGGTGCGCAGCATCTCGGACTGAATCCTCGCGGTCCGGCCGTCAAACACTGTTCCTTCGGCCGCTTGCCAGGCCGTCGCCAGACAAACCAGCATCGTGCGGGACCGACCGGGCTCCACTTCACGGGTCATTGTGGCCAGCAGCGACTCGCTTGCCTGGTCGGCTTTTGAGTGCGCCCTATAAAGCACTGAAAGTCCTAGCACTACCGGCACCCCGATGTCGGCGGGAACACGATTGACCAGCATCCTCAAAAGGTTTCCCTGACCGCTTTCGACCAGCTCCCAGGAGAGCGGAGTATGTGCTTGAAAGCGCGATTGGTACGCACGCAGTGAGCTGTCACCAGGAAAGAGCGCGGCCCAGGTTTCAGCCCGTTGCGGCTCAACCGGCGCTTGTTCCGCGCCCTGTTCCCCGTTCTCGTGACGACGTTGCCAGAATCTCACCGCAGCCATACTCTCAAACGCTTGACTCCGCGACACGACCAGATTGAATGCATTGTCAGAGGCTCTGCATATACTCTACACGCTCACCAGATCATCAGGGGTTCTAATACAACAGCGTGGTTCGAAAACACTCCACGTGACACGGATGCGTGACGCTCAAAATCCGCGCGCATCCGGTCCGCCGTGCTATGGAGTGTGCCCAGATGGGCAACCGTGGGGAAACCGATAATGAACGTCTTACTCCTCGGAAGGACAAGCGAAGCGCGCCAGGCTCTCCATCATATGCTTACCGCCCGCGGTCACGATGTTATTGTGACTGACAATCATGATATCTTCTGGGCTGAGTTCATCCGTGACACGTATCCGATGATATTTCTGGACCTCTCAATCGCCGGTTACCCTGAGCTCCATCTTTGCCAGCGCATCCGGTCAACCCCTCGTGAAAATCAGAGTCTCATCATCGTCTATGGTCTACGCGGCCAGGAGGTGCATGCCGATCTCCTGGTTGACGCCGGCGTTGATGAATACCTCAGCCTTGATGGCGACCAGGTGGAAGAGCTCGACAATCGTGTCATCCTGTTCGAGCATCATGCCCGGCTGTCGACCATCCGGCAGCAAGCTGTGGCGGCCACCCAAACCGTCTATGAGCGCCTCTTTCATCACCTCGCGGCGTCGCCACTTGCCGTGGTCGAATGGGATTATGATCTGCGAGCGTTACATTGGTCGCAAGGCGCGGCACGCCTCTTTGGCTGGAAAGCGAGCGACGTTGTCGGCAAAAACGTCATGGACTGGCCGTTCGTTCATGAGGAGGACGCCGCGGAAGTCTTCCATTGCTTGTCCGCGCTGGTGGACGGGCTGGACGAGCGGGTATCGCACACACGCCGCGCTCTAACCAGTTCCGGTGACCTTATTGTCGCCGAGTGGCACACCTCGGTCGCGCGGGACGTGTCTGGCCAGTTCGTCTCGGCGGTAACCTTCGCCGTGGATGTCACACAGCGCGCGCAGGCTTTCGATGCGCTGAATCTGAGCGAGCGGCGCTTGCACGCCCTGGTCCAGAACACCGCGGACATCATTCTCACTATTGACGCCGATGGTCTCATCGATTACGTTTCGCCGTCAGTCGAGCGAACGCTTGGCTACGCGCCCGCGCCAATCCCTAGCGGGACCATCTTTGCTTTCATCCACCCCGACGACCAGGATCGAGTCCGCGAGACACTGACCAGTCTGGCCGAATCCCCAGGTGTGACGAGTCCCACGACTGAGTTCCGGATTTCGCACAACGATGGAAGCTGGCGGCACGTCGAGGCACTCATCACCAACCTGGTGAACGACCCAGCCATTGGAAGCATGATCTTGGTGGCCCATGACGTCTCCGACCACAAACAGCTTGAGCGCCAGCTTACCCGCCAGGCGTTCTTTGATTCGCTTACCGGGCTGCCAAACCGCGCGCTGTTCCTGAACCGCCTGAGTCACGCTCTGGCACGGGTGGAGCGCGGTCCAAACTCGATTGCCGTGCTGTTTGTTGACCTGGATCGTTTCAAACTGGTCAACGATAGCCTTGGCCACCACGTCGGTGACGCATTGCTGGCTACACTGGGACGTCTGCTGCGGGAACATGTCCGGCCAGGCGATACAGTCGCCCGGCTGGCAGGTGATGAGTTCACCATTTTGCTGGAAGACATGAGCTCCGCGGCCGAAGCGGTCCGGGTCGCAGAACGGATTCTGGAGGCACTCCACTTTCCACTACAGCTCGGTGACCATGAGGTGTTTGCGATGGCGAGTATCGGCCTTGCGTTCGCCGACCTCAGCGCCCGCACACCCGAGGATCTCATGCGCAACGCCGATGCCGCCCTCTACCGGGCAAAGGCAACCGGCAAGGGCCGGTATGTCGTCTTTGACGACAGCCTGGCCGGCCAGGCTGTCGAACGCCTGGCGCTTGAGACCGAGTTACGAAGCGCGCTGCCCGAATCCCAGCTCCTGATCCATTATCAACCGGAAATCGATCTCAACACCAGCGCGATCACAGGCTTTGAGGCGTTGGTGCGCTGGCAGCATCCTCGCCGGGGGATCGTCTATCCTGAGGAGTTCCTTGAGGCCGCCAGCGAGAGTGGCTCTATTGTGCCGATCGGTCAATGGGTTCTGACAGAAGCCTGCCGCACCGCCACAACCTGGAGAATCCCGCAGGGTGACGGACTTCTACCAAGTGTCCATGTGAACCTGACCGGTAGCGAATTTAAGCAGCCGCAGTTTGTTGAACTGATGCGTTCAGTGCTCGCCGACAGCGGTCTCGATCCAACGCGTCTCAAGCTGGAAGTAGTCGAGAGCGTTATCGCGCAGGGCGACAGCAACACCCTGTTGCAACTCAGGCAGCTGAGCGAACTGGGAGTGCGCATTGTTATCGATAACTTTGGCTCGGGCTATTCATCGCTGAGCATGCTGGCGCAACTAACCGCTGAAACGATCAAGATTGACCGGACGTTTGTGAGCGGCCAGAACAGTCTGACCAGTAACCTCTCCATCATCCGCGCCATCACCTCGCTGGCACATGCGTTCGGCATGGATGTTGTCGCCCAGGGCATCGAAACCCAGGAGCAAAAGATCCGGGTCACCTCCGCCGGCTGCAACCGCGGCCAGGGCAACTACCTCTATCCCCCCATGGATGCCGACGATGTCCAGGCGCTCCTGAGTTTGGCCGGGGATCCGCCGTAGGGGCTAAAGAGAACCAGGCGTAGGGGCTAAGCCGTTCCAGCGGAACGTCTCTACAGACAACTACATCTACACGGTCCCCTGTAGAGCCGTCCCGGCGGGACGGCTTAGACACTGTCATGGCCCTCTACCGGGGGCACCCATCTTCCTCTACACTGCCGGGACGAGATATTGATACTCAAAGACACCGGAGAGAAGAGGCTGATGACGGTTCCAGAACAACGGGCGGATGTGGTGATAGTCGGCGGAGGGATCGCGGGAATCTCAGCGGCGCTGGCTGCCGCTGAGGATGGGGCAGAAACAATCCTGCTGGAAAAGGCTCCCGAAGATCAGCGCGGTGGTAACACACGCTTTTCGGATGCCCAGATCCGGGTGCCACATGAAGCTGATGAGTTTAGCCCGATCGGCACAACCCACCAGGAGATGTTCGACGACTTTATGCACGTGACCAATGGCCGGGCTAACCGCGACCTCGTGCACGTCCTTGTGGCCAGCGCTCCCGACGCTATAGACTGGCTCTCGGAACGCGGTGTGAGCTGGGAAAAAGGATTCCCGCACACCGCAACCTACCGGCGGCGGCCGAGCGGCGGCGGCAAGGCGGTTCTGGATGCGCTCTATGCGGCCGCCGCCGAACGTGGCGTCCAGTTTCTGTATGAAACCGGGGCGCGCACCCTCATTCAAGGCACAAATGGCAGGGTTGTCGGAGTACGAGCAATTGGGTCACAGGGTTATATCGATGTTCTCGGACGTGGCGGGGTTGTGCTGGCGTGTGGCGGCTTCCAGGCTAACGTCGAGATGCGGGCGCGCTATCTCGGCGGCTGGGCGGAGAACCTGATTCTGCGTGGCTCACGCTACAACACCGGCGAAGGATTGCAGATGGCGCTGGACATCGGCGCGCAATCAGCAGGCCAGTGGGGCGACTACCACTCAGCTGTCCTCGACGCGAACTCGCCACGGATGGAAGGCGGCGTCACCGCCATCTACATCTACCAGCTGGGTGTCATCGTCAACCGGCAGGGAGAGCGTTTTCTGGACGAGGGTGAAGATTATCGCGACAATACCTATGTCAAGTTCTCCAAGATCATGACCCAACAGCCTGAAGGGCTCTGCTACTGCATCCTCGACGGCCAGGCACGGCGCGACTCTGGCTGGGAGCGTGGAGTCCGCACCATCACCCCACCCCACGAAGCAGACAGCATCGAGGAGCTGGCACGCTTGATGGGTGTTCCTGAGGAAACGCTAGTACAGACAATCTCCGATTATAACGCCGCTGTCGACCGTGAGACTGCGTTCGAGCCCGACCGCAAGGATGGCAAGGCCGCGCTTGGGATCGACCCTCCCAAGTCGAACTGGGCGCTGCCGATTGAGGAACCGCCCTACATGGCCTTCGCCGTTACCGGTGGCATTACCTTCACCTTCGGAGGACTGCGGACCGACGCGCTGGCGCGGGTTATCGACACGCGTGACAAGGTCATTCCCGGCCTCTATGCCGCCGGTGAAACGCAGGGCGAGTTCTTCTATAACAACTATCCAGGCGCCACTTCAGTATTACGTGGTTGTGTCTTTGGACGCATCGCAGCCCGCGACGCCGCGCGTCTCGCCAACGAGAGCCCAGCTGCATTTGAGTCACGCCTGGATTCGACTACATAAGACCGGCAGCGATTGTGACGTCGTAGTGGCGCAATAATGGAAGTCGTCTACGAAGCGAGTACGTTTTAACCTTCGCAGGGGCTTGAATACTTTCACCAGTGAGTTTCCACGAGATGGAAACGCTTCCGTTATAAACCATAGAGACCCCTCGTAACTGTGCGTTACAATAGGATTTGCAAATTGTAGTGGGAACGTAGGGAGCATCCATTGGCCAAATTATCACAGGATCAAGGCGCTCGTCTCGAACAAGAGCTTATCGATATCTTTCAAAGCAACCCGTCAGAGTCATACCAGAGTGCGCTCGAAACGATTTATCAGCGCCAGCCCGATCTGCGCGATTCCGTGGCCTTGAGTGATCTGAACTACCGCGTTCCAAAGTTGCGCCGCTCCGGGAAGCTGCCCGCCTCGCGGCGCTTCGGGACCACACGCGCAGAGAGCGCCTCAAACCAGTCACAGCACCCGGTCGCCCGCGCCTATCAGGAGCTTGATGAGGCCAAGCGGGCCGTGGAAGAATCACAGAAACGCTATGAGGACGCGCAAACAAACCTGCGCTCGATACTAAAACAAAGCCTGCCGCAAGACTTCCTGCAATCGCTTATACAAGACCAGCAGCACCAGTAATTACATCCGAATATCCGGTCATAAAGAAATGCACTCATCCGTTCGGGATGGGTGCATTTCTGTTAGTGCGAAGGTTATTCATGGAGTCGAGAATATAGTGATACAGACGAGAAGAGCGGCGGATGATCAGTCATCCTGAGGAACGAAGGATCTCAGGCTTAGCCAGCGAGCGATTCAACAAGAGACTCTTCGTCCCTCAGGATGACCAGTTAACCATCCGGTTCCTTCCGGGCGAGTGATGTGTATGTCAACGGTTTGGATTGCACAACAGGGATAGGCGCGCGGGCCCACTTCGTCTATTGTGTAGCCCTCAAACCGGTTCTGATTGACGAGAGGATAATCGAAACATGGCAGACCAGCTCATTGACCTGTCGAGTGACACGGCAACTCGCCCATCGGCTGAGATGCGCCGCTTTATGGCGGAAGCTCCCGTCGGTGACGAACAACGCAGAGAAGACCCGACCGTCAACCAGCTTCAGGATATCGTGGCCGAGCTAACCGGTAAGGAAGCCGCACTCTTCCTGCCATCCGGAACCATGTGCAATGCCATCGCGATAAAGATCCATACCCAACCAACCGACGAGATCATTCTCGACCGTTATGCCCATCCCTACTCGTCAGAAGGTGGCGGTCCGGCTGCACTGGCCGGCGTCAGCTTTGCCCTGCTCGATGGCGTGCGCGGCGTCTTTACCGCCCAGCAGGTCGAAGACGCCATCCGTGACACCGGACCCCACTCACCCCAATCCCGGCTAGTCTCAATTGAGAACACCACGAACCGTGGCTCTGGCAAGGTCTGGCCGATTGAGGGCGTGCGTGAAATCGCCACACTGGCACACTCTCGCGGGCTCAAGACGCACATGGACGGCGCTCGCTTGATGAACGCGGTGGTCGCCAGCGGCATCGCCGCCAGCATCTGGGCTGAGGAGATGGACACGGTCTGGATCGACCTCTCCAAGGGGCTCGGCGCGCCGGTCGGCGCTATCCTGGCCGGCACACGAGATGATATGGAGCGCGCCCGGCGCTACAAGCACCTCTATGGCGGCGCCATGCGACAGGCCGGCATTATCGCCGCGGCCGGGGTCTACGCCTTCCAGAACAACGTTGAGCGCCTGGCAGAGGACCATGCCAATGCCAGACTGTTAGCGCAGGGATTGTCCGAGATTCCCGGCATCCAGGTAGACGAACATGATATCGAGACCAACATCGTCTTCTTTGACGTGTCCGAAACCGGCCGCAAGGCTGAGGAGCTAAACCAATCCATGACCAAACGTGGTGTGCGCATGGGTGGCCGTGGCCAATCCATCCGTGCCGTTACCCATCTCGACATCTCCCGTTCCGATATCGAGCAGACGGTCGAGACAATGCGTGATGTGGTGGTGAGCGGGTAGCAACCACTTGTCATCCCGAAGAATGAGGGATCCGTATCCTTTCAGCGGTCCATCAACAGCCGAGAACGGATCCCTCCTATCGTCAGGATGACAGTCCCCACTGTGCTTCTGGCGGTTCCCTACTGCTTAAACGCCGCCTTTTCCATTTCCGCCAAACGGTTTAGTAGGGCGCAGTAGCCTAGCCGCGCCATCCGAAACGATTTCAGCTGGAAGGATTCGTTGGGCGCGTGGGCGTGGCTGTCGGGCATGCTCCAGCTGTAGAAGACCATGTCCGCGCCAAGCTCGGACTGGTAGGTCTCGGCCACCGGCAGGGTGCCACCCAGCCGAATCACGTAGGGGTCACGGTCGTAGAGGTCTCCGAGCACCTGTTCCGCTGCCAGCAGGCCCGGATGATCGCGACGGATCGAGAAGGGCTTGGCGGAGCCGGGCAGAGGATCAACTGTTACCTTCGCGCCCGGAGGCCGGTGCTTCTGCACATGCTTCTCAATCAAGCCGATGATCTCGGCCGGATCCTGATCGGCAACGAGCCGGCAGGTGATCTTGAAGTGCGCCTCACTGGGCGTTACCGTCTTGACGCCTGGTCCCTGAAAACCACCCCAGATACCGTTCAGATCGGCCGTCGGCCGGCCTCCGTTGCGCTCAAGCGGCGTGTAACCAGTCTCGCCCCACAGCTCGTCCAGCCCGAGGTCGGACTTGTACTGCTCCTCGTTGAACGGGACGGCCGCAAACTGCTCGCGGTCCTGGCCGGTCAGGTCACGCACTCGATCGTAGAAGCCGTCAATCATAACCCGGCCGTTTTTGTCATGCAGCGTGGCGGCCAGCTGCACGGCGGCCTGCACGGCGTTGGGAACCGACGCGCCGAACATACCCGAGTGCAGATCGCTGTTGGCGGTGCGAATGTTCACCTGGCAGCCGGCCAGCCCCTTGCTACTGCTGGTAATCGACGGTTCGTCCGGACCCCACTGACCACCATCGGCACAAAGCACCAGGTCGGCGGCCAGCAGCTCTTTGTTGGCCCTCACGAATTCCGGCAAATTCGGAGAGCCAATCTCTTCCTCACCCTCGAAGCTGAACTTCAGGTTAACCGGCGGCCCGCCCTGGGTCTGGACCAGTGCCTCAAGCGCCTTGATGGGCATGAACAGGTTGCCCTTGTCGTCACTCGACCCACGAGCGTAAATGCGCTCATTGCGAACATCCGGCTCAAATGGCGGAGTCTCCCAGAGATCCAGCGGGTCCGGTGGCTGAACGTCGTAGTGCCCGTAAATGAGGGCGGTTGGCTTTTCTGGATCAACAATCCACTCGCCATAGACAACCGGGTTGCCGGACGTCTCCATAATCTCGACCTTTGGCACGCCGGTTGCGCGCAACTGGTCTGCAACCCACCCGGCAGCCTTGCGAATATCTTCGCGGTGTTCCGGAAGTGAGCTAACGCTCGGAATGCGCAGAAAGTCCTTCAACTCCTCAAGATGCTGCTCGTAATGGTCGGTGAGATACGCTTCATACTCTGGTTTCTGCGCCATGCGCATGTGTCCCTTCTCAATCAACACTGATCGCTAATGAGCGATCATCATAACCCGACTGCGGCGGTCATGGGATAACCGTCCCGGTTTATTTCGGGGTCGGTAAGGATGTGGACTTTCTTCTCTGGCGCCTATCTGCATGACGCTGATAGGCTCCAAACACATATGATTCTTGTGTGCTCAACCGAGCGTTCGGTTGGCGCGGCAGCAGTGTGGTTGAGGTGGAATTTGTCGGCAGTTCGTAGTGTAAGTGACCGGAATAGCACCAGCATGTTCGACGGCGATGATGAAGAGCGGTCCAGGCATCGTCAGGTCAACGTCAATCCTTTAACTGAAACGTATGGCGCGCTAGCCAGGTCGCTCTGGGACGCCGAGCATCAAGCCATGCCCATCGACAGAATCAACATCGTCATCCCTGGCCTCAGCGTGGCGGACGGCTATGCCATCCGCCGCGAAGTGGACCTGCTTCGAATGATTGATGGAGCGGTGCCGGTCGGACGCAAGGTTGGTCTGGCAACGAGATCGGCACTGGTCAGAAACAGTCTGGACGAGCCATTCTGGTCCTACATCTTCTCCAGCGGTGAACAGTCCGAGGGCGGCACAATCAACTTGCGGCGTTATGTCCAGCCCAAGATCGAGGCCGAGGTGGCGTTTGTGCTGGCCGAAGATCTTGACGATCCCGAGCTGACTCCGGAAGCTGCCTTCACCGCCGTGCACTCGCTGCGACCGGCGATTGAGATCATCGATGTTCGCACCGGCAACTGGGATGCCAGCGCTGCTGAGTCGATTGCCGACAGCGGCCTCAACGCCGGCTTCATGCTGGGCGAGAGCTTGCCCAATGATGGCCGGATTGATCCCAACGCCATCACCGCCAGAATTCGAACCGACCGCCGGGGTGATACCGGCCCGATCGGCCGCACCTCCGACCTGCTTGGTGGTCCGCTGGGTATTCTTGCCTGGCTGGCGCGTAGTCTGGTTGCCAGCGGCGAACCCTTGCGTGCCGGAGAGGTCGTCCTGACCGGAACCCTGACCCCGCCAGTCACGCTTGAGCCCGGCCGTAGCTACACCGCCGAGTTTGCCGGGTTTGGCGAGGCATTGGGGATTGTGCGGCTGGTGACGCGATAACTTCAACCGCGAGCACGGTGTTTTCCTTGTCATCCCGAGGAACGAGGGATCCGTATCCTGCGCTGCGACAACCAACGGATCCCTCGTTCCTCGGGATGACAATCTGAATGATCCTTCCCTGCACTTGGCACAATTGGACGAGTGAACCGGCTCGCTCCAATTGGGGAACCACCATGACCACGGCCCGCGCAAGCAAAACCGCCAAACGGCAAACCCTCACTCGCCGGGAGTTCTTCGAGGACCTGACAGGCGCAGTGCGTCATGGGCTATCCGGTGAGATGCAAGCTTTTCACTCGCGTCACACCATGAACTTGTTGAAGATCCATTACGGCGCGAACTACCGCATCCACTATGAAGCCTGGATCAACACCGACACCGGCTTTGTCGAGCTAGGGCTGCATTTCGAGGACGGTCCAGAGAGCACGTCACGGCTTCTGGAGCATTTCGATCGGCGCGTCGTCGAGATCAAGCACGAGCTGGGCACACACTGCGAGCTGGAGCGCTGGACAAAATCCTGGGGCCACCTCTATGAAACGCACCCGATCGAACCGTTGAATGACGCGTTCATCCAGAAACTCGCCGAACGGCTCATTCGCATGATCGACGTGCTCCAGCCGATTCTGGACGAGGCGTACGATGCTGGAATAGCCCCTACGACCCCGCGCCCCAGTACCTTCCGGCAACGCTTTCGCGGGCGCAGATAAGCAGGCACAAACGCTACCTACGACGTTTCTCGGATTGCGTGCCTCCCCCAAGTGGTCTATTCTAGGAGGGTGACGCACCGCGATTGGTTCGCCGGGCGACAACCCCGGCGTCCAGTGGAACAGGTGACGTCTTTCGATTTTCATCACACGGGAGGGTAATGCTTTATGGCACACCAACTACCAGATCTTCCATATCCGCACAATGCGCTCGAGCCGCACATCGACGAGCGCACGATGCAGATTCACCACGGGAAGCATCACAATACCTATGTTACGAATCTGAACAACGCCCTTGAAGGTCACTCCGACCTGCAGAACAAGAGCGCTGAAGAGCTCATCAAGGACCTCGACTCGCTGCCGGAAGGTATCCGCACTGCGGTGAGGAACAACGGTGGCGGCCACGTTAACCACAGTATGTTCTGGCAGATCATGAGCCCGAACGGTGGCGGGCAGCCAAGCGGAGAACTGGCCGATGCCATTAACCAGGCTTTCGGCAGCTTTGATGAGTTCAAGGCCAAGTTCAAGGCAGCAGCTGTTGGACAGTTCGGCAGTGGTTGGGCCTGGCTAGGCCTCAATAGCAGTGGCGACCTGCACGTCCACGGCACTCCTAATCAGGACAACCCGATAATGCAGGGCCACAAGCCGATCATGGGCATCGATGTCTGGGAGCACGCCTATTACCTCAAATATCAGAATGTGCGCCCTGACTACATCGACGCCTGGTGGAACGTTGTCGATTGGGACAAGGTCAACGAGAACTACAAGAAGGCGCGTTCGTAGAGGTTTGTTCAATAGAGTCCGGTCCCGCGCCGGGCTCTATTGGCGTAGCGGCGCAATGAATTGCGCCGCTACCAAGATCGAGATTTACGAAAAGATCAGATAGAGGAAACGGGAGGGCCGAATGGCCCTCCCGTTGTCTTATCC
>JACCZH010000089.1 GCA_013696045.1 Chloroflexia bacterium | reverse complement strand
GGCCAGCGCTTCGGCCACGATGGCATCACCGGTGGTTGCATATGACGACGCCGCGCCGCTGAGGAACGGGCCGTACACCCAGCCCACCGCGTCGGACGTCTCGACCTGATACCAGGTTTCTCCGCTTTCATCGACAGCTGGGCCATCGAGCACCGAGACCGAGGAGCCGTTGGTGACCGTCGAAACGATTCCGTTGCCGGGTCCGGCCGCGGAACGCACGTTGGCGCCGTCTCCGTCGCTGCCGATCGAGGCCATGTCGCCGACAGCGAGCTCGACCGAACCAGCGAGCTGAGCGCTGGACGCCGTTGCAATTGCCGGGCCGATATATGCGGAGAGGCTGTACCCTGCGACCCCGTCGTAGATCAGATTGGTCCAGGCGTTGCCATCTGCGTCATAGATGGCCACATCCAGAACCTCGACGTAGGCGCCATCCGGAATCGCTCCAAGAACGCCGGAACCCACCGAGGCGCCGGAACGGAGATTGAGCGCGTCTCCACCAGTATTCACCTGGATCGGCACGCCACTGGAGAGGTCGTCAGGAATATACTCCGGACCGCTCGGGCCATAATCAACGTACCCACCGCCGCCGCTCCCGAGATAGTCAGAACTGACCCAGCCATAGATGAGCCCCTCGGCGCTATCAACGGCAACCTCAAACCAGTTCGAGCCGTCGTCAAGCGCAAACGGTCCATCGACGATCGTCAGAGAGTACGTTTCCGGCAAGGTGACAAGAATCGCTGAGTCCAGGCCCGGCACGCTTCGCACGTTTACACCGTCGCCGCCGGTATATGACACCTGTGCGGTGTCCCCAAATCCGAAGTTCAGATCCGCCGCGGCCGGTATAGCCCAGCCTCCGCCGACAATCGCCACTGTCGCGATGGCGAGCACTACCTTGCGAGGACGTCCGAATCTCACTGTCACTCGTCGTGTTCCCTTCATCCCGGATCCCTAAGGGCCGTGTCGAATCAGTGTTTCAGACGCATGGCTGAGATGGACTACAGGCTGAAATTGATGCACCCCCGCACCGGGTCGTGCCAGTATGTCACTATTCTTCCACACAGCATAGTACGTACGCAGCAACTATTCCTGACAATTTGATAAGAATCGGAAATATGCGCGCGAAGAACGACGCCAGCCATCAATCGTTGCTGGCTTACTCGCTATCCTCGGGCAACAGCGCATCACCCCAGCGCAGGTCGCGCGCCTGGCGGAAGGCTTGCCGGTTTTTACTGCGAGTGACAACGTGTGACCGCAATCCCTCCGGAGCGCATAGCTCCAGCACGACGCGACCAGTCAGGATCTGAGGGTGGCGCAGAACACGTCCATCAATCGGCGGCCTGGCCTGCCGCGAGACCGCGACGTAGGAAAATTTCTCATCCTCATAGGACAGTGTCCCGCCCTTGACGGCACGATGAAGCCGGGTGCGATTGACCCTCTGGGCGAAATGACACCAGTCGTTTTCCAGCATCGGGCACGCGCGGTCGTGAGGACACGGCGCCAGCACTGTCGCGCCGGCCGCGATCAACTGCTGGCGAGCCTGCCGGATGAGCGCGAACCCGGCAGGCGTGCCCGGCTCGATGAGCACCAGACTACCGGCCGCTTTCGACCACAGCGTGTCGATAACCGCCTCGCGCCGCTCTTCCGGAAGCTCGTTCAGCACATAGCCGGCGATGACGAGATCGTGCGGCTCAGCCTCCCACCTGGTCAGCAGATCGGTCTGTTGCCAACGCGCGCCGCGAAGACCTGGCGCATTGGCGCGGACCGCTAACCGCTCCCCGAACGCAATCATCCTCTCGTCCCGCTCCAGCAAGAGCAGGTCCTCCAATGCCGGCCAGACCGTCTGCGCCGCCCACATGGCCGTCCCCGGTCCTGCCCCAACATCCAGGAGCGTCCTCGGCGGCTCACCCAGCCACTGGTCGTGAAGCTGTACCAGGGCCGAGAAGATCGCGGCAAACGTCGCTGGCATGCGGTAGGCGGCGTAGGCCGCGACATCCTCATCCGAGTTCAGAAAGAGTCTCCCGCGCGCCGGCCGAAGGCTGCGGTAGCGCTCGCTCAACGCGACAGTCGCGCTCGCCAGCCGCTTCGATGGAATGGCCGCCAGCTCAGCGTCCAGCGCATTTCGAAGGTCTGTGGGTATTTCCACGTTGGTCATAAAACTTTCACGCACATGCGGTAGATCAGAAGTGAGAACAATAAAGCATCCGGTCGCAGGATGGCACTATTCTATAGGGTGCATCCTCAACTACGGAATACGCTCGCGAAAGGAGTGCGTGCTGAATCTAACCACCGTGGTATCCCAGGCACAGGCAGGTGAAACGGATGCGTTTACTCAACTAGTTGAGCGCTATCAGCAGCTGGCATTTGGGTACGCCTTTGCGATCCTCAGCGATTTCCACCTCGCCCAGGATGCTACACAACAGGCATTTATCGCGGCGCACTCCGGTTTGCAGACCCTGGACGATCCGGAAAAATTTCCGAACTGGCTCCGAAGTATCGTGCGCCACCAGTGTTTGCGCATCATTCGCAAGTGGAAGGTTCAGGCTGCCCCTCTTCACGCTGCGGCAGACATTGCGGCTCCCGATCAGGGGCCCGAAAACTATGTAGAGACGCAGGAAACCTCTGAAACGATAATACACGCCATCGACGAACTTCCGCCTCTTGAACGCGAGGTCATCGTCCTGTACTACATCAAGGATTTTTCACAACAGCAAGTCGCAACGTTCCTTGGACTGCCGGTAACGACCATCAATAATCGCTTGTATGCGGCACGACAGCGACTCCGAAAAGCTCTCGTGTCATCTGAAGCAGTCGATCACGTACTCGGGCAACATCGCCTCACGCCCAGCTTCCCCCAAGAGGTCGGAAAGATCGTGCGAGTGCTTGGTCCGGTCATCGAGGTACGTCATGATCCGGACGACACGCCATTGATCTTTGAAACGCTCCTGGTTAACGGGACGCTTCCCAGTTCCCGCCAACATCTCCAGGTCGCTCAACATCCCAGTAGTGACATCACCCGGTGCATCGCCGTCCCGCCACCTCCTCACGTCCGCCCATCTCGAACCGGACTAAAGGTCGTCAAAGTGGCGAACCCGATGCGACAACGGCTCGAATTGGAAACGCTGCAATCGGTGGTAGAGGTGTTGGGGCGGCCATGGCCGAGCACGGATTCAAACATCCTAGAGACGGGCATCAAGGCGATTGATCTCGCGTGCCCTTTCCCCGAAGGCGGCCGTATCGCGTTGTTCGGCGATCCGGGCGTCGGAAAACTTGTTCTCATTCAGGAGCTCGTGCGAACCATTACCGACAGAGGCGGCCACTTGACGATATTCGCCTTTATCCACTCCGACGACGAGGTGTCGTTCATCCAGACGCTCGCGGGTCATGGAGAAGACATCTTTCCGTCATCTTCGGCCGTGCAGGTCGTATATCTGCCCCTGCACGAGCCACAAGGGCTGGTCGCGGCTGCAATCTCCAGGTGGTTCGATGCGACGGTATTCGTAACAGAAGCCCTCGCCCGGCGCAGGATTCACCCAGCCATCGACGTGCTCGCGTCATCATCGCAAATGCTGGAGCCTGCGATCGTGGGAGACGAGCATTGCGCGGTAGCTCACGAGGTGCGCTGTCTCCTCACAGAGTATCGAGCGTCGGAAGGCCACTATATGGGCTCTCCTGGAGCCGAGTGGCAGGCGCTACGGACTCGCGTCGAGAGGATTGAGAATTTCCTCTCTCAGCCGCTGTTCGCTGCGGA
>JACCZH010000084.1 GCA_013696045.1 Chloroflexia bacterium | reverse complement strand
CACTCTCTCACTGTGCTGCGTCGAACCCGCCCTTACGCCTTGGGCCGGATGTTCTGGTTGGATTTGAAGAGGTTGTCCGGATCCCAGGTCTTCTTGATCTGGGTAAGACGGTCGTAGTTGTCGCGGTACGTCGCCTTCACGCGATCCTGGCCTTCGTCCTCCATCATGAAGTTCACGTAGGTTCCGGCGGCGGAGTGTGGATGGAGAGCATCCCAGTACTCACGCATCCAGGTCATGTTGCGCGGCATGTTGGCTTCCTCCATGTCGACCGCGACCACGTTATGTACGTACTCCATGTCGCGGTAGCTGTAGGCGCTCTCGTCTTTGCCCACGCGCTGGATCGCGCCGGTCTGTGGGTACAGGTGCATTGTGGAGTGCAAGGATGGTATCTGCGGACCGTACTCGGTGTGGACGGCGATGGCCTCGTCTTTCAATTCGGGGACGAAATCGGCCTTCCAGTAGTGATAGAGTCCTGGCGAGAACAGATCGTCGAACATACCATTCAGCGCCGGATAGGGGATCGGGCCAGCCAGGTCCACCGCCGGAGTGGCTGCTGCGCGTAGTGGACGGATCGCCTCTTCGCCGTCCTCCAGCGCGCCGCTGTAGCAGGTGACGATGGCAACCATTGGAACGAAGTGCAGATGCTCCGGGATGAACGGTGCGGGTGGTCCCTGATGGAAGCTGAAGAACGCGCTCATCTCGTCAGGAGCTTGCCGCATATAGTCACGGTAGAAACGCAGTAGCTTCTCGGTCTCTTCGATAGGGTAGAAGATTGGTCCACCGTAGACAGTGTCTACCGGGTGCAACTGGAACTCAAACGAGGTAACGACGCCGAAGTTGCCGCCGCCACCGCGCAGTGCCCAGAATAAGTCGGGATTCTCGTCTTTGCTGGCAGTTACCAGCCGTCCATCCGCCGTGACCACATCGGCTGAGAGGAGGTTGTCACACGAAAGGCCGTAGTGGCGCGAGAGGTGACCGAAGCCGCCGCCGAGTGTCAGTCCGGCCACGCCGGTCGTGCCGATGATTCCGGCCGGGGTTGCGAGCCCGAAGGCATGGGTCGCGTGGTCCATATCTCTCCAGGTTGCGCCGCCCTCAACCCGGGCGGTCTGGCGTTTGGGATCAACCCTGACGCTCTTCATCTGTGACAGGTCGATAACGATGCCGCCGTCGCACAGCGACGATCCGGAGACGTTATGCCCCCCGCCCTTGATCGACAGGATCAGATCGTTCTCACGCGCGAAGTTGACGGCGTGGATGACGTCGGAAACGCCAGCGCAGCGCACGATGACTGCCGGGCGCTTGTCGATCATGGCGTTGTAGATGGTGCGGGCGGAGTCATATTCAGAGTGGCCCGGCTGAACCACGTCACCGCGCAGGCTTTCCTGAAGTTTCTGGACAATTGCGCTGTCCAAGTTTGGGGTCGTGGTTGCCCTTGAGGTCGTTGTCATGCGTTTTCTCCTTTTCGGTCAGCATCCTTGGATAATCGCATGGGACTGTTCCTCGCGAAGGTTCTCTCCCTTGCCATCACGGTATTCAATTGGAGACAGATTGGCATCGTAGGAATCACTGAGTTTTTGTTGGGAGTGAGCACTGATTTTTTGGCTCAACCCAGATCCGTTGGACTGGCTGGATTCGATAACTCGCTCTGCCGCCCGGCGGTTCATATGGAGCTGGAGGATGTCGGGGCGTGAGTAGTGCCCGGCGACATCACACACTGCCTTGGCGGTGTAGACGGTTTCGAGCGATCCCGTGGCGGTCAGGATTGTCTCTCCCTGGGCCGGGCCGGCGACGACGTTGCCCCAAGGATCAATGATGTAGCTGTCTCCTGCCCAATCCGCGGCCAGCTCACGATAGCGTTCGGGCACGTGCTCCGGCTGTCCCAGTCCACCGGCGACGATGACATAGCACGCGCCCTGTGACGCAAACGCTTGCGACAGAACGAGCTGCCGTGATGGATTGCCGCCTGGCCAGGCGCCGACATGGATCTGGGTGCCGCCGTCCATCAACACGTAGCCGGGCAGCACCATGTTGTGCTCCCAGCAATTCAAGCCGCTGATCCTGGCATACGGCCGTTGGTGGACCCGCAACCCCAGCGCGTCACCTTCGCCCCAGATGATGCGCTCGGCGGTCGTCGGCTTGAGCTTACGGTGGCGGCCAAGAATCACACCCTCACGGCCGATGAAGAGCAGCGTACAGTACACGGTGCCCGAGGTGCGCGGCTCGCGCTCGACAATACCGATAACGACGTCGATGCCAGCCTTACGGGCGGCGGCGCATAGCTTATCGGTGGTCGGGCTGGGAATCTCGACGGCGTTGGCGATGTACTCGGCGGCAGCCTCGGCCCAGAGAGGCGAGCTCATGCCCCCTGCGAAGAACGGATAGCCCGGCAGCCAGGTTTCGCCGAACGCCGCCAGCGTTGCGCCTTGCCGGGCTGCGTCGTCGATGAGGCCGCAGGCCTTCTCCGTCGAGGCGTCACGGTCGAAATAGACCGGCGCGGCCTGAATGGCTGCCAGAGTGAACTCTGCGTAGCTCGTCACCGGCTATCCTTCCCCCGGGTCAGCAGATGTGCCGCTCGTTGCGAGACGTTCTTTGGCAAGATATTCCCTCCTTTCATCCCCTACATCCCAGTGGTAGCGCGACTATAGGGGGAGGGCATTATCAGTTTCTTACCAGTGGTCCTTTGACAGGGGTCAGAAG
>JACCZH010000069.1 GCA_013696045.1 Chloroflexia bacterium | reverse complement strand
CGTCCAGTACCCGCACGTCCAGCCCGTAGTTACCGAGCTAGCTGAAATCGGCGGCGCCGGGACCAGACGCATAGAACTTTGTTCCCGGTTTTCTCGGTGGCGGGCCGACGATCCCAACATCGGCAATCCGGCCTCCGGCGCTGGTGATGGCGTCGCCGACGGCACGCACCGTGTTCGGCGCGATCGCATTGCAATCAACGTAGAGCAGGGTTGAGCCCGTGTTTCGGAGCGCCGCCGCAACCTCATGGGCAACGGGCAGGGCGGACGCCGGCACCAGAATGCTCAGCAGGATATCTGCCTGCTGGACGAGGTCGTCGAGGCTAGAAACCTCCTCGATGCCGGCGTCCGCGGCCAGCGCCCGCGAGCGCTCGCTTCGGCCCTGGAGGCAGGTGAGGACCCTGAGGCCATTCGCATGCAGCACGCCGCCAACCGTATGGCCCATCTCTCCGGGGCTCAGCAGCCCAACCGTCGTCGTCGCCATATCCGTCCCTTCCGGCTTACATGTCATCCACCTGCCTTGTGAGTCAACAGGGTATAGCGGACGGCGGGAATACGCAACGCGATCATTTACAAGCCGGAGAGATTGCTGGACAGCGCCTTCCCGCGGGAGCGTGAATCAGCAAGGTTGGCGACGCCGTCTTCAAGGTAATCAAGAATGCGGCTCTGCCACGCACGGTCTAGTCGCGTCAGTTGTTTTCTCGCGGCTGGAGAAAGTTCAACGCTCTAGGCCAAGTTCGCGCCTTACTGGAGCAATGCTGATCGTTGGCTCGTTTCGAGCGAGAACCTCTTTTGTGCTGATGATATCCGCCTGGTCCTCCAACCACTCCGCCAACTCCTCA
Organism: Chloroflexia bacterium; assembly: GCA_013696045.1. Lineage (GTDB taxonomy): Bacteria > Chloroflexota > Chloroflexia > Thermomicrobiales > CFX8 > JACCZH01. Next base: position 1,405 of record JACCZH010000069.1, on the reverse strand, counting down.
AAGGGCAACGTCTTTTTTGAGTGTCCGGTAGCGGAGGCGACGCGCTCGAGGTCGTCGTACAGCGTTGGTCCGGACGGAACCGTGATGGTGGTGTATGCCATGCGATGATCCGTTCATTGTCCAATGCGACACGCTGTGCAGTAATTGACGCAGATAGCTGGCAACATCGACAATCTGATTATAGCGAGAAGAGGGAGATAATTTGAGCAGCGCGACGGTCCAGTTTTTCAGCGATGCGCTTGGCAAGTGGACGCGCTACAACGTGATCCTGCCGGAGCAAGGGGAGGGGCCGTTCCCGGTGCTGATACAGCTGCATGGGCTCAGCGACGACAGCGACGCCTGGATTCAGCGGTCGAACTTCCTGCGCCACGTCGAGGGCTATCCGATGGTGGTGGCGCTGCCGGACGGCGGCACGTCGGGCTACCTCAACTGGAAGGTCTCGGACCGGCTCAACACGCATCGCTACGAGGATCTGCTAATGCGAGATATCCCTGCCCATCTGACCCGCCAATTCAACGTGGCAACGGGACCATGGGCGATCGGCGGCCTGTCAATGGGCGGCTACGGCGCGTTGCGGCTGGGTCTGAAGTATCCGGACCGGTTCTGCTCGATCTGGGGACATTCGTCGGCGTTCATGATCGACGAGTTTCTCGATCCCGCCCTGATCGAGGATATCGCGGACGCCGACCCCTATCGCCATGCCGAGGCGCTTGCCAGGCAAATCGATCGACCGGTGATCTCGTTCGACTGCGGGGTCGATGACCGGCTGATCGAACACAACCGCTCCTTCCATTCGCATCTCGATACTCTTGGCATCGAGCATCACTACGCCGAGCATCCCGGCGATCATACCTGGGACTACCGTCCGCACGTCCACCCCGTAGCCAGCTACACGGCCACAGAGATAGCGGCGATGGCGGCGTAGGGACGGCGATGCAAGCGAGACGAGACGGTAGAAGGCCACTCCTCTAAGAGCGACCGGCAATAGGTGCGTGCAAAATTTTGAGGACACTGGTGAGACGCACCAAAAGCCGCGTGTCTGCGACTCATACCCCGATGTAAATTCGTCAGGACGCCCAGTTGCTTTGGCCTATTGCCGGTCGCTCTAAGCCACATGTCCCCTATTGACGGAATTCGGCGGTGGAGGACATGTTGGACACCGTCCTAAGCCCAGGTCTTCGGAGATCCACAGATGAATTGCGTCTGTGACGGTTTCAAGGGCGTTGAAGTCAACAGACTTGTATATGTGTCCTGACAAATCAGTTGGAGGTTTCATTGCCGACTTGTCCTTCAGAATTGCGCAACGTCGGCCCATTGTCAGCATGGAGCCAAGCTCGATAAGCATGTTGCTGTTAAGCTGCCCATTGCCGTTGTCTCGTCCTTCCAGCAGTCCAATGCCATACTG
>JACCZH010000059.1 GCA_013696045.1 Chloroflexia bacterium | reverse complement strand
CTGCTGCTCTCGCCTTTGTTGCTTGGACTGGGAGCCGCCTTCAAGGGCATGCTTGAGGCCCAGGATCAGTTTGCGCTCTCGGCCTTTGCACCGGTGTTCTACAACATCGGCATTGTCGTGGGCGCCGTCGTTCTGGCTCCAACCTGGGGCGTGTATGGCCTGGCGGCGGGAGTTATTGCCGGTGCGGTGATGCACGCCAGCATCCAGGCGGTGGGGCTTTGGCGTGGCGGCATGCGCCTGCGATTCTCGCTCGACCGTCATGTTCCGGGGTTGGCCACGGTCCTGCAGCTGATGGGTCCGCGCATTCTCGGCCAGGCGGCGTTCCAGGTGAACTTTATTGTCTTGACCAACTTCGCTTCGCGTATCGGCGATAATAGCGTCTCGGCGCTGAACTACGCTTTCCAGCTCTTCATGCTGCCGTATGGAGTGCTTGCGCTGAGCTTGTCAACCGTGATCTTTCCATTGATGGCGCGGCAATATGAGACTGGCTCAATCGCAGAGATGAAGCGAACCCTCGGCGACGCCCTTGGCCCGCTCATCTTCTTGACACTTCCGGCGGCGGTGGGACTCTACTGCTTCAGGGTGAGCATCGTGCAGATGCTGTTTGAAGTGGGTTCCTTTGATCAGGAATCCACCAGATTGGTGTCCGAGGCGTTAGGTTACTTCGCCATCGGACTCGGTGGCACCGCGGTTATAGAAGCGATCACGCGCGCTTATTACGCCATGCAGGACACTCGCACTCCAGTGACCGTTGCCGTCGTTTCCGTGGGCGTCAACGTCGTTTTGAGTGCGCTTCTCGTGGGACCAATGGGACACGGCGGGCTGGCGCTGGCGATCTCGATTACCGCCACTCTGGAAATGTTGGTGCTCGCCGCTATTCTGCGCCGCCGGATTGGATCATTTGGCAGGACACTTTCGACCTCGGTTGTCCGCACACTTGGCGCGGCGTTGCTGTTTTCCCCACTTGCTTTCTGGATGGGAGATGTAATGGTCGTCGCAACCGACCCTTCGGATGGCCGCAGCGTGAGTGCTTATTTACTGTTTGGCTATGGGCTCATAACCGCGGTAGCCGCTTTCTTCGCGATCGCGTTCGCGCTTGGAGCACCTGAGGTACCGGCTATCATAAGGCGGCTGCCCGTCGTTGGGCATAGACTCATGCCGCTGATTGCTCCGCGTTATGACGAATAGCCCGTAAGAATCAGGCGCATCTCAGGTATACTTGTCGTTTGTCTAGCGTCCGAACGGGATTCAACCCCGGCACACGCGATGGAACCAAATGACCGAACAACAACACATTCGAAACTTCAGCATCATCGCGCACATCGACCATGGGAAGTCGACGCTGGCCGATCGTCTCCTGGAGGCGACCGGAACGCTCACCAAGCGCGAGATGATGGAGCAGGTCCTCGACACTATGGATCTGGAGCGCGAAAAAGGTATCACGATTAAGATGCGAGCCGTTCGGATGGCGTACACGGCCGCCGACGGTCAGCTGTATGAGTTGAATCTGATCGACACGCCAGGCCATGTGGATTTTTCCTACGAGGTGAGCCGCTCGCTTGCTGCGTGTGAGGGGGCGATTCTGGTTGTCGACGCGGCCCAGGGTGTCGAGGCGCAGACGGTTGCGAACGTCTACCTGGCTCTGGACAACGACCTGGCCATGATTGCGGTGATCAATAAGATTGATCTACCGAACGCAATGCCGGAGCGTGTGGCTGCCGAGGTGAGCGATCTGATTGGTTTGATGCCGGATGAGATCATTCCGGCCTCTGCTAAATCTGGAATTGGTATTGACGAGATCCTCCAGGCGGTCGTGGATAAGATCCCACCCCCATCGGGTGACGACCACGCGCCGCTGCGGGCATTGATTTTCGATTCCCACTATGACGCATACAAAGGTGTTATAGCGTATGTCAAGGTGGTCGACGGCACGATTGAGCCAGATGCCCGTGTACGCATGATGGGCACCGGTAAAGAGGCTGAAATCCTCGAGATCGGTGTCTTCAAGCCGGTGATGACTCCCGTGACGAGCCTGACAGCTGGTGAGGTCGGTTACATCGCGACTGGACTCAAGGTGGTGCGCGAGTGCCAGGTGGGCGACACGGTGACGATTGCCAATCGCCCGGCCGAGAAAGCGTTGCCGGGCTATCGCCCAGCCAAACCCATGGTGTTCGCTGGCCTCTATCCGGTGGACAGTGAGGATTATCTGTTGCTCCGGGACGCTCTGGAGCGATTGCAGCTCAATGACGCCGCGCTTGTCTACGAGCCGGAGTCGTCTGACGCACTGGGTTTCGGATTCCGTTGTGGATTTCTGGGACTGCTGCATATGGAGATCATTCAGGAACGTCTCGAGCGCGAATTCGAGATTGATCTCCTGGCGACGGCGCCAAGTGTGGCCTACGAGGTCGTGAAGACCGGCGGCGACATTGTCCTGGTGGATAATCCATCAGCATTACCAGACCCGGGCGAGATCGACGAGATCCGCGAACCCTGGATGGAGATCACGGTCATCGCGCCCGCGCGCTATATCGGCACCGTTATCGACCTGGTTACGACACGCCGGGGTTCGTATGAAAACCTGGAGTACCTGGACGAAGACCGGGTGATGATCAAGTTTGGGATGCCACTCGGCGAGCTCATCGTTGACTTCTACGATCAGCTTAAGTCGCGCACTCAGGGATACGCGTCGCTGGACTACAGCTTCCGTGCAATGGAAGCGTCTAATTTGGTTAAGCTGGACGTGCTGGTGAACGGCACCTCGGTAGATGCTCTCTCCATGATTACCCACCGCGACGAGGCTTATGTACGCGGCCGGGCGTTGGTAACACAGCTGCGCGCACTCATTCCAAGACAAATGTTTGACGTGCCGATTCAAGCGTCGATTGGTAGCCGCATTATCTCGCGTGAGACCGTAAAAGCGATGCGCAAGAATGTGCTCTCCAAGTGCTACGGCGGCGACGTCAGCCGTAAGCGCAAGCTCCTGGAACGTCAGAAAGAGGGCAAGGCGCGCATGAAGATGGTCGGCAATGTGGAGATCCCGCAGGAAGCCTTTATGGCGGTCCTCAGCCTGGGTTCTGACAGCGTCACCTCTGGACGCGGCTCGTGATAACCGTCGTTGGCGCGAACATTCTGCATGAGTTCGACGTGAGTGGTCCCATCGTTGCCAGAACGGGTCATGTAGTTACCTCGCCGGAATTACGCGAACGTGACATTAGCTTTGACCATTCCTACGACGCAATATTCGATGGACCGCTTGAGCGCGCTCTTGACACCGTTGTCGATGATCTTGTTGAGCGCTCAACACAGGGGGGCCTCCTATATCTGCTACCGGGTGATGGAGTTCCGGGAGATTTGACGGTTGAGGCACTATCGGCGAGGGCCGACATCACGCTTATTCCTGGCACTCTGCATCCCGGCATGTCGGGTTTGGGCCGCGCGGACGTGGTTGACGCGCTGGAGATCGCCCTCGCGGAGAATCAGGGAGCGTTCGGTCGCGGTCTGTGCCCAATTGACTCGACCGTGCCGCGTATCGTGACGAATTGGTACGGCGAAAGCGTCGTTTCATTGGCGACACGGCGGCTGATGCTGGTGTACAACGCGAACGAAGCTGAGGTCCGGTCGTGGGAATCTGACGGGCGGCTGTTTATCCCGCCGGTTGATCCACTGGAAGGTCCAGGCTCGGTCGCCGCGTTGGAACATATCGTTGCGCGTTTGCGCCGGCCGGATGGTTGCCCGTGGGACAGGGAGCAAACAAGAGAATCGTTGCTGCCACAGTTTATTGAAGAACTCGGTGAACTTGGAGACGCGATCAAGGCCAGCGATGTTCCGAACCAGCGTGAGGAGCTGGGCGACGTCCTCTTCCATGTTGTCGTCCAATGCCAGCTGGCGGCTGAAGCCAATGACTTCACCTTTGAGGACGTACTGCGCGAGATCACCGCGAAGCTGGTCCGCCGCCATCCTCATGTGTTTGGTGACGTTCAAGTCGATACGTATGATGACGTGCTGGCAACCTGGAATCGGGTAAAAGCTGAAGAGAAGGCTACGCTCGGTCAGCCTGAGAACAGTTGAACGACAATGGTGTGAAGGAGATCTGGATTTATGAGTAGCCAGCGAGGCTATAGCACCTGTGGCGAGTTGCGGGCGTCCGACGCGGGAACCTCTGCTGTCCTGAAGGGGTGGGTGAACCGCCGGCGCGACCATGGAGGGCTGATTTTCCTCGATCTTCGCGATCGCTATGGTTTAACGCAGGTCGTGTGTAATCCGGAGGATTCGCCTGCGGCTCACGGAGTGGCCGAAGGAATCCGGTCGGAATACGTCGTAGAGGTTCGAGGTAACGTCCGCGAGCGTCCTGAAGGGACCAGAAACTCCCGTATGCCCACGGGTGACGTTGAGGTTGACGCCGTAGAGGTGACGATCATCAACGCAGCGAAGACACCGCCTTTTGAAATTAACGAAGAGACTGACGTCGACGAATCCATTCGTCTTGAATATCGTTACCTTGATTTGCGGCGGCCTCGTATGCAGCAAAATCTCATGCTGCGACACAAGGTCATCAAGACAATCAGAGATTTCCTGGACGCCCGTGACTTTGTTGAGATTGAGACGCCGGTGCTTATCAAGAGCACCCCCGAGGGCGCGCGTGATTATCTGGTGCCCAGCCGTCTGTATCCGGGCGAGTTCTATGCGCTGCCTCAGTCGCCCCAGCAGCTCAAACAGCTGCTCATGGTAAGCGGCATGGACCGGTACTACCAGATTGCGCGTTGTTTCCGCGATGAAGATCAACGCTCCGACCGGCAGGCAGAGTTTACACAGCTCGACCTTGAAATGTCCTTCGTCGACATGGAAGACATTCTGAGCCTCACCGAGGAGCTGTTTCACGAGCTTATTGCGGTAGCGGGCCTGAAGATTCAATCCAGCCCATTCCCGAGAATGACGTATGAAGAATCGATGCGCCGTTTCGGCAACGACAAGCCGGACATGCGCTTCGGGCTAGAAATCGCCGATGTGTCTGAAGTGGTGAAGAGCTCCGAATTTGGCGTCTTCCGGTCCGCTGTTGAAGGTGGCGGTGTGGTGCGGGCAATCGGCGTGCCTGGCACGGGCGATATCACTCGCAGCGGCGCGGACGACCTCACGAACTTCGCCCGCCAGTTTGGCGCGAAGGGGCTGGCCTGGCTTGCCCTGAACGAAGAGGATGGCAAGCTGGGCGCGCGCTCTCCTATCGCCAAGTTCCTGTCTGACGACGAGCTGATGAGTATCGCCACGGCGACGGAGGCCGGACCCGGGGATCTGGTTCTATTGGTGGCAGACCAGGCGCCGGTCGCCGCAAACGTTCTGGGGCGCCTGCGTGACCGCTTTGGCGATGAGTTGAAGCTGGCTGACCCAGCTATTGCCGCGCCGGCTTGGATCGTCGCGCCTCCGCTGTTCGAGTGGAGCGAAGATCAGGGTCGCTGGGACGCGATGCACCACCCATTTACTGCGCCCATGGATGAGGACGTGCATCTTCTCGAAACCGATCCGGGAGCCGTGCGCGCCAAGGCCTATGACATTGTCATGGATGGTTATGAGCTTGGCAGCGGCTCAATTCGAATCCACCAGCGTGATCTCCAGAGCAAGATCTTCAGCTTCATGGGGTATAGCAACGAGGAGATCGAGAGTCGCTTTGGCCATTTGCTGCGGGCGTTTGAATATGGCGCGCCGCCGCATGGCGGTATCGCTCCTGGTATCGACCGCACCGTGATGCTCCTGGCTCGCGAACCAAACATCCGTGAGGTTATCGCTTTCCCGAAGACCCAGATGGCACGCGACCTGATGTTCGACGCACCCAGCCGTGTCGATTCACGGCAGATGGAAGATCTGCATATCAAAATTGTCGAGAAGGAGCCTGCGCGCTAAGACCAGCACAGCCTCCCGTAGGCAAAAAGCCCCAACGCATAAGCGCTGGGGCTTTTTCTGTATTTGCTTTGTAGGACATGTCGGCTAACGCTGTATCCAGGACATGCCGGAAACAGTGTCAATGTCAGCGTTCGTGAAGAGCAACTGTGGCTCGGAGGCAGTCAGTTGCCCGTTCTCACCGGGCGAGAGCTCAACGTACCATGCCTCGAAGCTGCCCTGATTCTCCCGGAAAAAGGCGATAAATCTGCCGTCGGGTGACCAAACTGGTGATACCGTCGTACCAATGTTGGTGATCTGGTAGCGGTCGGCACCATTCATCGGGGCAATCCAGACGTCGTTGGATTGACCGGTGCGCTGAATGTACGCGATGTTCTGGCTGTCAGGCGCCCAATCCGGATCGTAGGCGCCCTCATCGGTGATAATGAATTGTTCGTAGGTGGCAGTGTTCAAATCGATTGTCCAGATTTCGGGTACCCGTGTGCCGTCTCCTGTTTCATTTCGGACCACGAACACGACACGGTCGCCGTCTTGAGAGAAACTCGGATCTTCCTGCGTGACACCAATATCGGCTGCGGCGGGAAGCAGGTAGGGGCCGACCTCGAACGTCTCGGAAAACCAGAGGAAGAGCGGGCGAGAGAACTCGTCGAAAAGACCCTTGTCGCTGACGTAGATAAGTTGCTCGCCCGCTGGCGACCAGTCAACGTCCCATGCCCAGGCCGCTTGGAGCACGTATTCCTGAGTGAACGGTTCTGACACGGGCTCGTGATCTTCGGTCACTTTCAGCAAAGAGACGCCATCACGGCGGGCAATCACGAGATCCGAAAAGGCCTCTCCCACCTGGACGTAGACGAAGCGGTCGCCCGCCGCCGCCCAGGATGGCGACGCGGCAAATACGTCTCGCGTCACCTGTTCGATGTCTCCATCGTCCCAACGCATGATGTTGTGATCCGCGACAAACAGGATCTCGCCCTCTGGTCCGGAACTTCCCTGGCCCTGATTCTGAGAAAGGGTCGGATCAGGCTCGCCGCATGCAGCCAACATCGTGAATAAAAATAGCACCAGTACTAGCGAGGCAGTCCCGGAAATGAGTGGCCTGCCCATTCGAGAAGAGATCAAGCTTGTGTTCCTTCGCGGTTTACAGGGCCGAACCCCATCTGTTGCAATGCTTCGCGCGCGATCTGAGCTTCGTCCCAGGGGCGATTCTCCGCGCCGTAGATCATGCTGCGCTCGTGGCCTTTGCCAGCCAGAATAACCAGGTCACCTGACTTCGCGTGGCCAATGAGCTCATTCACCGCCGTGCGGCGATCTTCAACGCAGTCAAAGTCTACACCGCGTACCGCTCCGTGCTCAGTTGCGCCGGTCGCGATTTGTGCGATGATCTGTTCAGGATCCTCGAAGCGCGGATCTTCGCTTGTGAAGATTGAGTAATCAGCAAACTGGGCCGCAATTGCACCCTGCAGAGATCTTTTCTCAAGGTCGCGCTCACCAGCCGAGCCAAAGGCAACCAGCACACGTCCGTTTGTGATGCGCCGAGCTTCTTCGAGCACTGACCGGATGGATTCCGGAGTGTGCGCATAATCAACGACGACCGTAAATGGCTGGCCGAGGTCTATTTTCTCCATGCGTCCGGGAACAGGACTCAGGTTCTCAATACTCCCGGAAATGCTCGATGGGTCGCATCCAGACAGGTAAGCCGCCCCGGCCGCAGCCAGAGCATTCGCGACATTCCACGCCCCGGGCAGTGGGAGGCAAACAGGGAAGCGCGCGTTCTTGACGATCAATGTGAAGGTGTTCGAATCCGGTGACGCCACAATGTTCTCGGCTCGAATCGCCGCATCTGAATGATTCTTCACCGAGAACCACAGCAGCTCGGCGCCATCTGCATGCGACGCAATTGACTGGCAGCCCGGATCATCAGCATTCAACACAACCGCACCACGTTTGCCGGCGTTCTGGGCCTGGGTAACCCGCCGCAACAGGCCACCCTTCGCGTGACGGTAGTTCTCGATGCTGCCATGGAAATCAAGATGCTCGCGCGTGATGTTCGTTACGACGCCAATATCAAAATGACAGCTGTCGACACGGTGAGTTTCGAGCGCGTGCGATGTGGTCTCTATAATTGCGATCAGCGCGCCCGCATCAACCATCTCGCGCAGTGCGCGCTGCACATCGAGGGATTCAGGCGTTGTCTGGCGGGCGGAGGAACGGTCCGGCTGGCCAGGAACGCGGACAGCAACTGTTGAGATCAGGCCAGTGGATAGACCGGCGCGTTCGAGCATCTGGTGGAGATAGAAGCTGCTGGTCGTTTTGCCGTCGGTTCCAGTGATTCCGATAACGGTCAGCGCCTGACTTGGCTGACCGTAAAAGGCCGCCGCCAGCGGCGCGAGCACGCCCCGAGTGTTTGTGGCCCGAACCACGCACTTGAATCCAGCTACAGCTTCCTCGGGGGTCTCTGGTTCGACCAGTGCCGCAACGGCGCCCGCTTCTTGCGCCACTTTCAGGTAATCGTGTCCGTCAGCGTAGCCGCCGCGCAGCGCGACGAACATTGATCCGGCTGAGACCTTACGGCTATCAAAGACAATAGACTGGATAGCGACAGTGTCATCTCCGCTGACATGAACGTCGTGCAGCCCAGCGAGCATGTGCGAAAGGCGAGTCATGGCAGTGCATGCCCCTTTGCGGTTAATGTCAGGCGACGGATGTAAGGATGTAACCGGTACAATCCGCCGGCCCGCTTTCCCGTCACGTTTATTGTTGCCACAGAGAGTTCGGAGGACGGGCGGCACTGTCTATCAATAGCGCTTCGTCAAGCGCGGCGCCCGCGGCGTCGACGATCGCAACGGATTCAGACTGCTCGAGATTTCGCAAGGCTCCGATTGCAGCATCGCCACCAATCATGCCGAGTGACGCGATCGCCGCCATCTGCACCTCAACGTCGTCGTCGTCAGTCAGATCGATGATCCTCGGTACGATTCTCTGGCCACCAAGTGTGCCAACTGCCCTCGCTGCCTCAAAGCGAATCTCAGGCTCATCGCTGCTAAACTGCGCAAGCACCAGATCCAACCAGCGTGGATTACATTGCCGTCCCATCGCGCGCAGCGCACTGACCTGGGCCTCATGACGACCTGAAGCCCAGGCATCTTCGATTGATTCCGTCACATCAGGATCTGCCGCGAAGTAACCGGCGGATTCGAGCGCGTTGAGACGAACTGTCTCGGAATCGTCGTTTTCCGCCAGGGTGAGCAGCGTCTCGCGAAGCCGATCGACGGTCGTCTCTTCCAGCTTGTCCATCTCTGCCTGAAGGACGAACTGCCCAAAGGCCCCGGCGCCAGCCGCTCGTACGTTGGTATTCGGCTCATCTGGCAGCCGTGATAGCAAATAGTCGAGAAAACTTGACTCGGATGTATCGGTTAGAGCACCGAAAGCAACGAGCTTGACATCATCCTCGTCGTCAGACAGTGCAACAACCAGCGCGCGGTCATAGTGATGCTCTATGTCTGTTTCGAACCTGGATACCATGTCCTGCACGAGCGCCAACCGCCCTGCATGCGGGATATCCAACCAGCGCTCGGCCAGCCGCTCAGCTGCCGGCCGGCTAAGGTCTGAAAGGTCCTCATAGTCTTCACCGGTAAGCTCGGCGGGAGCTCGGCCCACCAGCACATCCACGACGGCATCGACGTTTGTGCGATCCTCGATCGCTCGATTACGGTTGATAGAAAAACGTGTCTTCTTCGTCGCCATCAGCTGAAAACTCCGGATACGTTCCGCCGGTCAGAATATCGCGCAGCAACTCGGCGGAAATAGGACGTTCGATGTTCGCGGCGGCCAGGATGTCATTGATCATCGCCAGGTAGCGTGGCTCATCGGCGGTACCGATGTTCTCTCCAACACGCTCGAACGTTTTCGCTACGACCTGCTCGGGGCGGCGCCGGGTGCGCTCGTCGAGTGGTGCAGCGTCCGCGAGTCGCGGGAAGCGATTTTCGTCAACGAGCATGTCATCCTGCAGGCCGCAATAGAAGGTCGTTGGGCGATAGACATAGCGATTCTTGCGTTCCTCCAGATGAAGCAAGCGGCGATCCTGACCGGAGATCTGGAAATACTCCAGAATAAAGTGGCCCGGATCGTCGGTCGCTTCAAGCGTCAGTAGCGCGCCGGGAACCAGGTTTGATTCAAAGAACTGTTCGAGCCCAATCAGATAACCGCCGCGGTTACCCGTTGGGAAGCGCAGCTCGACCGTCACTGTTTCGCTGGTCTGCGGGGATTCCATGGTCAATCGCGCGGCGCGCTGGTCAGCGAAAGCCGCTTCCGGCATCACAGTAGACATGTTCGCATCCAGCGGCAGAACGCCAAGCTGATATTCATAAAAAGTCAGGACGTGCTCGATGATGCCTTCTTCAAGGCCCTCGCCGGGAGTGCGGTAGTCGAGCAGGAAGCGATAATCCTGCCCAATCTCGCTCGCCTTGCGCTTTTCGGTTCCTACCGTCGGCATATTTACGGTCGCCCACAGGCCAGCCTTGCTGGTGCCAAGGTACTCAAAATCGCGAACCTCGCGCGACAGGCGGTAATTCACGGTGAAGCGCTCGTTCGCAAAATCCGGGGACGCAGGATTCACTCCGCGCAGGTCCTGAACGAGCTCGATGTCGCTGAGTGGCTCACCGTGCTCATCAACATACTCCTGGGCGCGCCGAAGGTCACCACGCGAGAGTTTGGCGACTTTGCTTTCGTGCATCCAGAGGTCGCCCCAACGCGCTACCTCCGGCTCGTGGCTGAGGCTATTGCGCACGGCGTCGGCCAGATCGCCGTCGGATGCCTCTGAGAGATCAACTGCTTCATAAACTGGTTCCGTTTCGGGCTCAACCGCGTCGGCTGACGCAAGCTCTTCGGCTGCATCTTGGCGTTCGACCACAGCCTCCAGGGCTGCCTCAAATCCCTGATCCGCTTCGTCTGGACCGACGTCTGGATAGACACCGCGAGCCTGCGCGTCTTTGAGTGCTGCCGCAACGGCTGCCTGCCACGAGTCGGGCGCGAACTGTTGCTCCTCGACATCTTCGGTGGTGTCTTCGCTATCTGTCACCCCACTACGCGTAGCGGAACGTCTCGGCTTCACCGGCTCGCGACGTGGTTCAGGTGTAGCG
>JACCZH010000004.1 GCA_013696045.1 Chloroflexia bacterium | reverse complement strand
CAGTCACCAGCACGACGCCCGGCCTGCCGGTCAGGCGCCCATAAGCGTCTGCCATGCCGCTGGCGGTGTTCTCGTGCTTGCAGGTAATGTGACGAATCGATTCCGAGTCCAGCAATGCATCGTAGATTTCCAGGACATGCGAGCCCACCAGCCCGAACACATGCTGAACGCCCTCAGCCTCCAACGCCTCAACGATCGCCGCGCCGGCCCGTTTATTCGTCGTGGTGGCCGATTGTACCGTCATCGCGTCTATCCTTCCGGTGTCGAATGAGTTTTCAACGCCGGAGCACAATAGCATGATTCTGCCCCCAGAAGGCGCTAACATATGGCCTTTACTTTGGAAACAGACGAGAGGGTACACGATACGTGAAAGTTCTCATTTCAGCCGACATGGAAGGTACCTGCGGAGTCGTGAGCTGGGTGCAAGTTATTCCACCGGACGTTGGTGGGGCCGGGCGAGCGACGTCAACCGTCGAATACGAACGCGCAAGGATGAGGATGACGAAGGAGGTCAACGCCGCCATCGAGGGCGCATTCGCGGCCGGCGCGGACGAGGTGATCGTCAACGAATCCCACGACGGTATGCGCAACCTCATTCCCGAGGAGCTACATCCTGGCATTACCTACCACGATGGGACTGACCCCGAGCCCAGGGTGGTCGGGAGCGTCCGCTTCATCACCGGCAGCGACAAGGAGTTCAGCATGATGCAAGGCATCCAGGAACCGGACATCGCGGCTGTCTTCTTCACCGGCTATCACGCCAGGGCCGGCACTCCAGCCGCGCCGTTGGCACACTCGTTCACCGGCTGGGTGCAGGACATCCGGGTGGACGGAGTCTCGATGGGCGAGTACGGTCTGAACGCGCTCGTCGCGGGACACTACGGCGTTCCTGTCGCGCTCGTCACCGGAGACGACAAAGCCGTGGCCCAGACTCGCGAGCTGTTGGGCGATGCAGTTGTCGGGGTAGAGGTGAAGGAGGGCTACTCGACCACAGCCGCTATTCACCTGCACCCCAATCGCGCCCAGGACCTGATTCGCGAGGGAGCGAAGCGAGCCGTCACCAACCTGGCGTCCATGAAACCCTATACCCTGCCTCACGGCGCGACAGTTGAAGTCGAGCTGGATCACCAGTCCAAGGTAGACGCCGCGCTCCGAATCCCCGGCGTCGAACGAACCGCCTGGCGCACGTGCTCGTTCCAGCCCGCTGACGCCGCCGAGCTGATGACTGTCTTCCGGGCGATTCTCACGGCGGCTGGGACGCAGAGGTAGGCGAGGATGACGCTACGGCAAAATGTACGTCCACTCGTCGTTCGTGAACTTCTCACGCGCAAGCGCCTCCGCCTCGGCCCGCTCTTCGAGCGTCACATCATTTGGCGTCGCGTTGGTTAGCTCAACAAAGCGGCTAACGAACGTGTCGACGATCGCCTGGCGGGGCATCTGGGACTGCTGGCGCAGCGGCGCAACCCGCTTGGCCGCGCTGGAGAGACCCTTGTCGCTCAGCTTCTCCTGGCCAATCCGCAGGACATTGGTCAATAGATCGACGTTCATGTCATACGCCATTGTCGTGTGATGCAACACCGCGCCGAAGCGCCGCGCCTGGGCAGCGCCACCGATCTTGCCCTCCGACGAGGTAATGTCGTTCAGCGGCTGATACCAGGCGTCGATCCCGAGATCGCGCAGAGCCGAGACCACCCAGCTATCCAGGAAGGCATACGACTCACTAAACGAAAGATCGTGCACGAACGATGGTGGCACGTAGATCGAATATGTGATCGCGCCATCCGGCTGCACCAGCATTGCGCCACCGCCACTAATCCGCCGCACGATCTCGACGCCCATCGCCTGGGCATTCTCAATCTGAACCTCGTTGCGGACAGACTGAAAGCGTCCCAGAATGATCGCGTCGCTGGCCCAAGACCAGATGCGGAGGGTCGGACCACGCTCTCCACGCCCAACAGCCTTGGTGAGCACCTCATCAAGGGCTATGTTCATGGCAGGTGTCTCGGGAATGGCCGCTATCAAGTCCCACTGGACGTCTGCCCAGCGCCGGTCGGCGGCTGGCGGATATGGTTCGACAACGGGCATCATGCCAACCCCCTTATCACCGCGGTCACGACTGCGCCGGGCGAAAATCCAACCAGCGCGGCGTCGTCCGGGATCGCGTCTTCCAGGCATCGCAACATCTCGTCTTCACTGGATGCCACCGGCATGTCTTCGAGCGCGGCATTAATGCGCTCCAACGTTTCCTCAGGGTAGAGGAAGAAATCACCTGAAACCATCACATTGTTCAGACGCTCATTGTGTACGTCAAAGTCGACGACGACAAGCTTTCCGCCGGGCGTCTTGAATTCTCCATGCATAGCGTTTCCCCATCCGCCTTTAATCTTCCATTCAAGTGTGCCACCGAGATCAAGCGAGGCCTGACTCATATCGCGCTATGATGCCCGCAACACATGCTATTGCAGGCCGTTATCAAGGAGGAATGGATGTCGCGGACGATTCAGCAAGATGTATGGAGCAAAGCGTTGCCCGATATGACCGGCACGGTGAGCATCGCGGGTCTGGATGGGACCGTCGAGATTTATCGCGACCGCTACGGCATCCCGCACGTTCACGCCACGACGCTCCACGATGCGTTCTTCGGTCAGGGGTTTGCCCATGCACAGGATCGCCTATGGCAGATGGAATGGGATCGCCGGCGCGCCTACGGCCGCACCGCCGAGATCGTCGGGCCGGCCGGTCTGACCAACGACGTCTTTGCTCGCCGCGCTACCCTTGCCGAAAGCGGCCGGCTCGATTACGAGCATTTCAACCCTGAGACCCGGGCGATGTTCGATGACTACGCAGCCGGCGTGAACGCGTTCATCAACAGTACGAAGACCTTGCCGGCCGAGTTTGGGCTTACCAACATGACACCTGAGCCATGGCAACCCTGGGACGGCTGCGCCATCTACAAGATTCGCCACATTCTTATGGGGACCGGTATGGGTAAGCTCTGGAAAGCGCGGGTGCTACTGGCGCTCGGTCCCGAAGCCGCGTCCCGTGTGCGGTCGGAAAGTCAGGGCGACGAGGTCCTGATCGTTCCACCGGGTGATGAACACATCCGGGCCATGCGCGATATGGCCGAACTGCAACCCGGTACCGACGCGCTGTCGCAGCTCTTCGAGATGGATTCCGGCAGCAACAACTGGGCGCTGCACGGCAGCCGCACGAAGTCCGGCAAGCCTCTCATGGCCGGCGACCCTCACCGCGCGCTCGATGTGCCCAATGTCTACTACCAGAACCATGTCGCCTGCCCGGAGTTCGACGTGGTTGGTATGTCTTTCTCAGGCATCCCCGGCTTCCCTCATTTTGGCCACAACCAGCATGTCGCCTGGTGTATCACCCACGCCGCAGCCGACTATCAGGATCTCTTCGTCGAGAAATTCGACCGCGAGAATCCGGGACGCTACGAGTTCAAGGGCGAGATGCGCGACGCCGAGCAGCGCACTGACACGATTGAAGTCAAAGACAGCGATCCCATCGAGATCAACATCACCGTCACCCACCACGGACCAGTTGTGATCGGCGATCCAACAACCGGCTACGCGATCAGCATGCGCTACACCGCTACCGCCGAACCCAATCAGGGTTTCCATGCCTTCCTGCCGATGCTCAAGGCGACCAGCGTCGAGGAGTTCGACGCGGCCATGCGGCCCTGGGTCGACCCATGCAATAACCTCATCACTGCGGACAAGGATGGAGCGATCGGCTATCTAACCCGCGGCAAGGTGCCGGTCCGCAACCGCGCCAACGGCTGGCTTCCAGTTCCCGGCTGGACCGGCGAGCACGAGTGGGACGGCACGATCCCTTTCGATGAGATGCCGCGCCTGCACAACCCTGACACCGGCTATATCGTCACCGCCAACAACCGCATCGCCGGTGACGACTACCCCCATTACATCGCGCTCGACTACGCGCCGCCCAGCCGGGCAGCCCGGATTATCAGTCGCATCGAGGAGCTTCAGGCGGCCACCGTTAACGACATGTCCGCGATCCATGCGGATCGTGTCTCGCTCCCAAGCAAGCTCTTTATCGATGCGCTGGCCGGCGCCGCGCCTGAAGACCCGGCCGAAAGCCAGGCACTTGACCAGCTGCGGACCTGGGACGCCAAGATGGACACTGATTCAACCGGAGCGGCCATTTACATAGCGCTACGAGATTCGGTCGTCCGCATTGTCATGGAGCAACCTGCCATCGCGCCACTAAAGACAACCCCGTTCTCCGGCGAGCCGTCCGGGGTGACCCTTGGCGCTCTGCTCTGGTGGATGACGCCAAGCATGATGAGAGACAACGACACAACCTTTCTAACCAACGCCCTCACCTGGGAGTCCGTCTTGAACGAGGCATTGACCCGATCCGTCACCCGCCTAACGGAGATGCTTGGACCGGACATCGGCACCTGGAAGTGGGGCGACCTGCACCACACCACGCCGATCCACCCGCTGACGGCCGCGCACCCCGACCTGCAAGCCGAGCTCAACCCGCCCTCCGCCTCCATCGGCGGTGACGGCGACACCCCGCAAGCATCCGCCGTTGCCGCGGGTACCAGCTTTAACGTGGCCAGCACATCCGTTGCGCGCTATGTGTTCGACCTGGCCGACTGGAACAACTGCCGCTGGATCGTCCCTCTCGGGGCCTCCGGTCACCCCGCCAGCCCACACTGGTCCGACCAGGTCGAGACCTGGGCCAACGTCGATCTCATCCCAATGCTGTACGACTGGGACGCGATTACAGCCCAGGCCGAGACGAGCCAGCGGTTGGAGGCGACGTAGTACGTTCTCAATTGTCATCCTGACGCAGGAAGGATCCGTTTCTCCGTGGTTTAAAGAGTCGGAGAACGGATTCCTGCCCCCAGAGGGTAGCCGGCCGGAATGGCAGATTAAAGGCTAAGCCCCGTCACCTCACGAACCCGCTCCATCTTCGGAACCGTCACCTCGCGAGCGCGCTCGGTGCCGCGATGAAGGATGCTCTCAAGCTGGGCACGCTCGGACGTAAGTTCCTTCAAGCGAGCCTGAATTGGCGCGAGATGGTCGGCCACCGCATCGCCGAGATCGCGCTTGAACTGACCGTAGCCTGCGCCTTCGTAACGTGCCTCGAGGTCGGCCACCGGTGTGTCGGTCATCAATGAGAAGATGGTCAGCAGGTTGGTCAACGCCGGCTTGTCCTGGCGGGCAACGATCTCGGAGCCCGAGTCAGTCACAGCCCGGTTGATCTTCTTCCGGATCACGTCCGGCTCGTCGGTGAGTGCGATGTAGTTAGCCGGGCTGGCGGCGCTCTTGCTCATTTTCTTGGCCGGGTCGTCGAGCCCCATGATCCGCGCGCCGTCTGTCTTGATGTCGGCTTCCGGCAGCTTGAACGTCTCGCCAAACGTCGTGTTGAAGCGATTTCCGATGTCGCGCGTCAACTCGATGTGCTGGCGTTGATCCTCGCCCACCGGCACCAGATCGGCGTCGTAGATCAGGATGTCGGCACCTTGAAGAACAGGGTAAAAGAACAGTGCCGCGCTCGTCTTGGCGTCGGACGCCGTGCCGCGCTTCTCCTTGAACTGGATCATCCGGCCCAGCTCGCCGTACATCGTCTGGGTACATAAAATCCAGGTCAGCTCGGTGTGCTCTGGAATCTGCGACTGCACAAAGAGCACAGCCTTCTCCGGGTCGATTCCGCACGCTAGCAGTCCGGCCGCCAGCTCCAGAGTCCGTCGCCGCAGCGCCTCCGGATCAAACGACCCGCTCATAGCATGCAGATTGACGATCGGATGAAAGCTCTCGCACTCATCCTGCTGGATGACCCAGTTGCGGATAGCTCCAAGGTAGTTGCCCAGCGTGAGATCGCCGCTCGGCTGGATGCCGGAGAGGATGCGCTTGCGCTTGGCGGCGTCGGTCATCGGCTTGAGCTGCGCTTCGGTTTCCGGTACTTGTGTCGCCATATCAGTCTACCTTTCGTTAATCCATGCAGAATGAAAACAACAAAAAACCCCCATCCCACTAGAGGGACGGAGGCGTTACCTAACACTCCCGCGGTGCCACCCTGGTTGGCTGTGCGGCGCACAACCCACTCTGCGGATACGGGACACGTACGGTGTCCGATATCCCGCTCCCGGATAACGGCGGAGTCCCCGGCGCTGCCTACTTGAGGTGGTTCTCACCCGTTCGGAGCGCAACTCCCGGATCCATTCCCTGCTCGCGCTGTCACCGGCTTTGCAGCATCCCGCCGGCTCTCTGCCACCCGCTTGACCAGGTACTCGTTCCGATCGACGTTGTTCACGTCTTTACGTATGCAGTATCTTAGCCGCCGTTCCCGCCTTCTGTCAATTGCGATTGAAGCCCGGCTGTTACTTGGTGAAGAAGCGATAGAAATCGTTGCCGCTATAGTTCAGGCGCAAAGCCTTCCCATCGACGACCGTATCGAACCGCACACGCTCCGGTCCCCCTTCCGGGGCGGCGAAAACTCCGTCGTCCAGCGGGCACAGCATTCCCTCGTCGCCACCGGAATACACCAGCATCAGCTGCCCAGCGCGCAGAACGACTCGCAGATTCGTTAACCAGGGGTTGTGGCTGCGATAGTGCCCTGTATAGGCGCCCCATGCGTCCGGATGGTCAATGGCCGTCAGACCTTCGTAGCGTTCATTTATGTGCCAATCGGAACCGTGCGAGGCTTGAATGACTTCGCCTTGTTCGTTGCGCGAAAAGGAGAACAGGAAACGATTGAAGCCAGGGCGTGGGATGTGGAAGCGATCCTCACCGCGCGTTTCGAGCCGGACGGGCCCACCATCCGTCTCTAGCCGAAGAAACTGACCGCTAGCCGTTAGCTTGACCTCTTGCCCCTCGGAGCGGTAGACACCAGCGTAATCAGCCGCATTTTGGACGTGCTCAGGATCGTTGGAGGCCGGTGCGTCTGGAAGGTCGCCGCCGAGGACGGATGTCTGGAGCAGCCTGAGCGCGTAGGTCGTGAATTCGCTGGGGTCGCCAATACCGTTTACCATCGCGACTGCGCCCACGCCAGCGTTCACATCACCCTTCATGTCGGTCGCATATCCGACCATCCCGCCTCTGTGTCCAATCACCGCTCGGCCATCGATCTCGTGTGTCGCAATCGCGTAGCCGTAGTAGCCACCTGGCTCCGCCCAACTCACGTTGATAACGTGCGCGGTCATGAGGCCGAAGTTTTCCTCCGTCAATACCTGAGGCTCCATCACGTAGCCGCGGTTCAGGAACAGACGCAGGTAGGCCGCCAGGTCGGTCACAGGCAACGCGAGACAACCGTCACCGGTGTTCGTCTCTAGCCAGGTCGCTGGGACGAGCGCGTCGCCCCGGCGGAATGGC
>JACCZH010000002.1 GCA_013696045.1 Chloroflexia bacterium | reverse complement strand
GTACATCACCGCCGGTAGCGACCTCGGCTTCATGCTCTCCGGGGCGGCCAAGGGTTTGGAGCTGCTGAACGGTCAGGGCTGATCGGGCTGGTTCCCGGAGGTGGTTTCAATCCTGATTGTCGAACCTGGGAGGACACGCAAGTGTCCTCCCAGGTTCGAGTTTTTGGCATTGCTTCAGCTGATACAGGGGATAGACGCGTCTGGGTACGTGTCAACGCGCAACGGTCGTGGGCATGTTACGTGTGGGCGCTTCGAAGATGTAGGCTGCCGGAATCCCAATCAAGAGGTTGACACGGTTTTGATGCCGGTTATACTCATGGCGATCCTTGTAGATACGCGCAAAGTGATTTGCGGCAGTTGAATCGGTTTTTGTCTGCAGACTTAGGTCGCCTTTGAGAAGGCATTGGTCTCGCGAGCATTCATCGGCATAGCCATCTCCGGATATTGCGGCTCTTGTCGTGTCCCCGGGGCTTCCTTGGCGAACGGCGCAGCAGCGCCGGCGTCGTACGAGAAGAGGCGTATTGTGGTCGTCATAATGCCACTGATGTCGGTTCTGCATCCTCATGTCTATGCGTCCTCCTTTCCGGTTGCGATTTCTCTTTTTCACAACAGACCAGGCCAGTCCGTCAGCGCTCCTGGGGTTTGGGCGTCCTCGGGGTCCGTCGAGAGGAGGTGCACCCGGGATTCCCACGGAACCTGGGACGACTGATCCTCGACGATTGTGGAGGCCACTGCGTTTGGACGGCAGAGATTCCGTTCTGGCGAAGCAGCATTATGGAGGAGAAGATCATGCGGGAAAAGGACGAAACGATGGAGCGCCGCTTTGTGCTGGCGGCGGTGACCGGGCACATGTCACGCCGTGAGGTGCTCAAACGTGGCGCGGCTCTCGGCCTTAGCGCGCCTTTGCTTTCGGCGTTGCTGGCGGCTTGTGGCGGGGACAGCGCTACTGATCCCTTGCCGCCCGCCCCGACGGCCGCGGGCGGCGGCGACACGACGGCTGACCCGACCGGCACCGCCGGCGAAACGGCGAGCGGAGATCCGACGGCAAGCACGAGCGAACCTACCACTGGCACCGACGCCCCGGTCCCCGGCAGTGATCTGATCGGCGAACTTGAGGGTCCCGAGATCCTGACCGACCCGGCCATGATGCCGACGTCGTTCAGCGAAGCGCCGCAGCTGGCCGAGATGGTTGCGGCCGGAACCCTGCCGCCGGTGGAAGAGCGCATCGGCAGCGATCCAATGGTCATCAAACCGGTCCACGAAATTGGCCAGTACGGCGGTATCTGGCGGAGGGCGTTCACCGGCCCCGGCGACGGCGAGAACGGTAACCGCCTCAACTCCAGTGACAAAATCCTCTTCTGGGATTACACCGGTGTCAATCCCATCCCGTCCCTCGCCAAGGACTGGGAAGTCAACGAGGACGGCACCGAGACAACCATCTTCCTGCGCGAGGGTATGCACTGGTCGGACGGTGAGCCGTTTACTGCGAATGACTTCATGTGGTGGTACGACCACATCTATCAGAATGAGTTGCTCGTGCCGAATCCCACGCCGGAGATGTCGATCGGCGGTGAGCAGGGCACAATGGAGATGGTGGACGACTTCACCGTCAAGTGGGTGTTCCCCGCGTCGTATCCAATGTTCGAGCAAATTCTGGCCGGCTCGACCCAGATCGGCGGTGGCCTTTCAACGCGCGGCGACGTGTTGATGGGCTCCTACGCGCCGGGCCACTATCTTCAGGATTTCCACCCTGACTTCGTTGACCAGGACGAGCTCGACCAGATCGCGGCCGATGAGGGTTTCGATGACTGGGTGCTGCTCTTCAAGTTCAAGAACACTTGGCGCCTGAATGTCGATCTGCCGGTGGTGTCGCCGTGGATGACGACCAATCCGATTAACAATCCCACCTGGGTGCTCGAGCGCAACCCCTATTATTGGGCCGTCGACACTGAGGGCAACCAGCTTCCCTACATCGATCAGATCGTCATGACGAACGCCGAGAACCTGGAAGTCATTGGTCTACGGGCGATTGCCGGCGAGATCGATAAGCAGGGTCGTCACATGGACCTCGCCAAGCTACCGGTGTTCCTGGAAAATCAGGTGAACGGCGATTACACGGTGCATCTCGACACCGCACTCTACGGGACCGACGCAGCCATCCACTTTAACCAGTCGTACGACGGCGACGCCGAGATTCGCAAGTGGTTCACCACCAAGGAGTTCCGGCAGGCGCTGGCGCTAGGTATCGACCGTAACCAGCTAAACGAAACCTTCTGGGTCGGCATCGGCACACCCGGATCAACCGTGGTGAACGATGACTCGCCACATAATCCCGGCCCCGAATACCGCGATATGTGGGCGACTCTGGACGTGGACACCGCCAATCAGATGCTCGACGACCTGGGGCTTACCGAGAAAGACGGCGACGGTTTCCGCTTGCGCACCGACAATGGCGAGCGCATGCGCCTGGACATGATCGCAGTGGCGGGATCGTTTGTTGACTTCCCGCAGATCGGTGAGATGGTGGCGCAGCAATGGGCGGAGATCGGCATCCAGCTGAATGTCAACGTTCTTGAGCGTAGCCTCATGCTGCAACGGGTCACGGCCAACGAGCACCAGATGATGATCTGGATGAACGACGGTAGTGAAAATATTCTGCTGTATCCGGATCATTCATTGCCGGTTGGTGTGCCAAGCGCCTTTATGGGGCCGGCCTATTCCATCTGGTACCGCAGCAGCGGCGAGAACGGCATGGAGCCGACTGACCCGAGAATGCGCGAGGCTCAGGAGCTCTACCGGGTCTCGTTCGGCCAGTCAGAGGAAGACCGCAACCAGACGGCCAAGGATCTCTGGGCACTGCTGGTTGAGGAGGTCTATTCGATCGGCACGGTTGGCCTGTCGCCGGCTGTTATGGGTGTGCGCATTGTGAAGAACAACATGGGCAACATCCCGTCCCGCCAGGCTAACGGCCAGCACGTCCGCACCCCGGCCAGCTCGCAGCCGCCGACCTTCTACGTGAAGTCGTAGGCGCGATCATGATCTGTCCCATGGATTTCGCAGGGGCG
>JACCZH010000570.1 GCA_013696045.1 Chloroflexia bacterium | reverse complement strand
TTCATTATTAGTCTGGGCAAGGCGAAATTGGATGACTGGTACAGCGCATAATCTATTCCGCTTCCCAAGCAGGATGTCGTGGGTTCGAATCCCATCACCCGCTCCCAAAGCTCACCTTCTACACTGGTGGGCTTTTGTGTTGCCGCCACTACGAGGTGATAGAATACGCCCTGTCCGTTGCCCGCCGGGCGCGAGACCTGCGAGGGGACATAGCTCAGCTGGGAGAGCGCTACAATCGCACTGTAGAGGTCGGGGGTTCGAGTCCCCCTGTCTCCACCCAAAGGAAAACGGCTCGACCATAATGGTCGAGCCGTTTCTGTTTGTCTGCAGCCGGGTTAGCTACCCGGAAGCGGGATGTGGCCGCATGTTGGGAGGAGCGGGCGCGCTTTGCTCGCGCCGGTCCTCTTGTTGGGACGCTCGCTCACCACCCACTGGAACGTAGGTCGTCGGGCCACTCAAGTTCGGCTTTGGACGTGGAGTATCGAACAGCGCCTCAAGCTCGTCGGCCTCAAGCGTCTCGCGCTCCATCAGCAACATGGCGATCTCTTCCAGCTTGCCTTGATGGTTGGTTAACACCTCGGTGGCAACAGCATACGCGGCGTCAATCAGGCCACGAATCTCTTTATCGATCTCGAAGGCGATCTCGTCGCTGTAGTTGCGTTGCTCGTTGATATCACGGCCGAGGAAAACCATCTCGTCCTTCTTGCCAAACGCAAGCGGTCCGAGCGTTTTGCTCATCCCGTATTCCGTAACCATCCGCCGGGCAAGCCCGCTGGCCCGTTCGATGTCGTTCGAAGCGCCGGTGCTCAGCTCGTGGAAGACGATTTGTTCGGCGACGTGACCGCCCATGAAATAGGCCAGCATGTCCTCGAACTGTGCTTTCGTCCAGAAAAAGCGATCCTCTTCCGGCACGATGCGCGTGTAACCACCCATCATGCCCCGGGCAATGATCGAGACTTTGTACACCGGGTCGGCGTTGGGCAGCATACGCGCCACCAGCGCATGACCAGCCTCATGATAGGCGGTCATCAGCTTCTCGCGGTCGCTAATCACCCGGCTCTTGCGTTGCGGGCCAGACGTCACACGGTCAATTGCTTCCACTAGCTCGTCGCGTCCAATGGTCTTCTTGTTGCGCCGCGCTGCCAGAATGGCCGCCTCGTTCACGAGATTCTCAAGGTCTGCGCCAGAGAAGCCGGGCGTCTGGCGAGCCAGTTGTTCCAGGCTCACGGTTTCCTCAAGCGGCTTGCCACGCGAGTGCACCTGGAGGACCGCAAGCCGGCCGTTGATGTCAGGCCGATCGAGCACCACCTGGCGGTCAAAACGGCCAGGGCGCGTCAATGCCGGGTCAAGGACGTCAGGGCGGTTTGTAGCGGCGATGACGATAACGTTCGTTGTGCTGTCGAAGCCGTCCATCTCAACCAGGATCTGGTTCAACGTCTGCTCACGTTCATCGTGGCTGCCGCCGAGCCCAGCGCCACGCTGGCGGCCGACTGCGTCAATCTCGTCAACAAACACGATGCACGGCGCATTGCGCTTGGCCTGATCGAACAGGTCACGCACGCGGGACGCGCCAACTCCGACAAACATTTCAACAAACTCAGAGCCCGAGATGCTAAAGAACGGGACGCCCGCTTCACCGGCCACCGCTCGCGACAACAACGTCTTGCCGGTACCGGGAGGCCCTACCAGCAGCACGCCACGGGGGATTCGCGCACCAAGCGCCGCAAACTTCTCGGGATATTTCAGGAATTCGACAACTTCAGCGAGCTCTTGCTTGGATTCATCCACACCGGCAACATCACCAAACGTAACAGTCGGCTTGTTGGCTGTGAACATGCGTGCTTTGCTCTTGCCAAAAGACATCGCCTGGTTGTTGCTTCCCTGGCTCTGACGCATCATGAACACGACAATACCGACGACCAGCAGGATGGGAATGAAGAGCGTCATCGCTCCTAACCAATTTCCCCAGGAACTGGACGCATTTATGTCGATCTCGACCTGGGTCGGTTGCACCCCATAAAGTCCGAGGGCTTCATAAATGCTGATATTCTCATCAAGGCGAGTCTGCGCAGAGTCTGTCCCATCACGATAATGAACGGTGACCTCGTTCGAACCTTCTGTAAGCTCCAAACGCTCAACCCGATCGGCCTGGATCTCAGTTGCTACTTGCGAAATGCCAATATTGGCATTGCCGTCTCCGCCACTGATAAACGTGATCCAGAGAGCGATAACGGCAATGATCAAAATGATCCACACAAAGCCGTTTCGTAACCAGCGATTCTCTGTCATTGGGTGTCCTTTTATAGTGACGTGCGCGCGTCCGGCGGCGCTTGAGAGCGGGCTGGGTGTAGATGGACGGTTGCACCAGTCCCATCCAACGCAAAGTATATCAGTTGAACATCGTTATGTTCCCCACACCGAAGCGGCACGGCTAGGGAACCTTGGCTATTCCGACATACGGTAGATTACGGAACTTTCCGCCCATATCCAGTCCATAGCCCACCACGAACTCATCCGGAATCTCGAAGCCAACATAGTCAACCTCAACGTCATGCGCGCCGGCCTTTTCCTTGCGCAATAGGGTCACGACTTTGATATCGGCCGGACTACGCTCTTCAAGAATACGTCGCAGGTAGCGCACGGTCAGTCCGGAGTCGATGATGTCCTCAACCACCAGAACCTCCCGGTCCGTGATGTCGGTCGAGAGATCCTTAAGAATCCGAACAACTCCGCTGGTCTCCGTTGCCAACCCGTAGCTGGACACCGCCATAAACTCAAAATCGACCGCAACCGGCATCTGGCGCACCAGATCTGCCATGAAGATCACAGCGCCATTCAGAACGCCCACTAACAACGGCTTGCGGTCCCCGTAGTGCGCGGCAAGCTCTTGTCCAAGCTCATGAACCCGTTGCTGAATATCTGCCTCAGGTAGAAGCTCGCACTCGATACCAGCCGCAAGCGCATCCCAGCCGTCAGTCAACAGCCTTACCTTTCGTGATGTTCGTCATGACGATAGCGTCACGTTCAATTCGCGCCTGAATGCCATACGGAAGCTCGATGACCGATCCGGTTCGTCCGTTTGCGGCTGCCAGCACCGCATCAATTCTTTCAAACGTCAGTTCGCGATGTTCACCGTTCGCGATCAGGTCCAACGCTGCCCAGCGAATAACCCTTGATGCAATAGCCCGGTGCAAACTGCGAACCAGCGCGCGGTCGAACCTAATCCCGCCGGGGATGATCTCACGCAACCGGGTGTATGCGCCAGCGGCTTGTCCATCGCAATATAGCGCGTCAGTCTTAGCCAGCTCAATCGATCGAAGCAACGCCTCTTCGAAACCTGGAAAGACACGGTGTATCGCCGGTACGACCTCATGCCGCACAGCATTGCGCCGGTACGCGATGTCAGCATTCGAAGGATCAATAATCGCTGTGGCAGCTGAGACTGTCAGCACCTCTTCAAGGGCTTGCCTTGTTACGCCGAGAAGCGGACGCAACACGTTTAACCGGCCGTCTGACCCATCTAAATGGGTGTAGGTGCTCATCCCACCAGGACTTGAGCCCGAGAACACGCGCATTAGCACCGTCTCAACCTGGTCGTCCCGAGTGTGGGCTGTGACAACTGCGCCCAGACCGAGAGCCGACGCCGCGCGCGCAAGTTCTCGATAGCGCCGTTCCCGCC
>JACCZH010000568.1 GCA_013696045.1 Chloroflexia bacterium | reverse complement strand
ATTGGCAACGCCATCGAGCGCTTTCTCGGGATGACCCCGGAGCAGATTCAGGATGTCATTTTCCAGACCATGGAAGGTCATCTGCGTTCCATTCTGGGTACTCTGACTGTTGAGGAGATCAACACCGACCGCCAGGCCTTCGCCCAACGCATGACCGCCGAATCAGCCCAGGATCTGGCGCGCATGGGCATCATTATCGACGTGCTCACCATCCAGCAGATTACCGATTCCAACGGCTACCTCGACGCCCTGGGACAGAAACGCACCGCAGAGGTCAAGCGCGACGCCGAGATCGGCCGGGCCGACGCTGACCGCGACGCCCGCCAGCGCTCTGCTGCCGCGTCCCGAGACGCATCTACTGCTGAGGCCCAGGCCGAGGCGCTCATCGCTGAAGCCCAAAAGGATAGCAACGTCAAGAAAGCCGTTTATCAGGCCAGCGTGCTCGCCGAGGAGGCCCGCGCGGCCCAGGCCGGCCCGCTTGCTGACGCTGAATCCCAGCGTTCAGTCGTCGTCGCCCAACAGAACGTCGAGCTTGCGCGTACTGAAGCCGCCATCCAGGTCCAGGAGATGGAAGCCCGGCGCATGGAGCGTCAGCTCGACGCCACCGTTCTGAAACAGGCTGAGGCCGAGCGTCAGGCGACAATCATCACCGCTGAGGGAGCCAAGCGCGCTGAGATCGTCACGGCCGAAGGCGCCCAACAAGCCGTCGTCATGCGTGCTCAGGCGGAATCACAAGAACGTGAATTGCTGGGCACTGGCGAGGCGTCGCGCATTCGCCAGATTGGTCAAGCCGAAGCGGACGCCAAGAAGGCCGAAGCGGACGCGCTGCGCAGTGAGTTACTGGCGCAAGCCGAAGGTGCCCGCGCTAAGCTCATCGCCGAGGCCGAAGGTCTGCGCGCATCGCTGCTGGCTGAGGCCGAAGGTCGCCACAAGCTGGCTGAAGCGCTGAACACCTACAGCCCTGAGGCCATCCAGCTGCTGATGTACCAGGCATTTATCGAGCAGCTGCCGAAGGTCGTCGAGGCAGCCGCGCTGCCAATGTCACAGATCGACAAGGTCGTCCTTATCGACGGCGGTGGCTCGAACGGCAACGGGTCGTCGTCCAACGGGGGCACCCTTGGCCGCTACGCCAACCAGCTACCGATCATCGTCGAGCAAATGGCCGAAAGCTTCGCCGCGGTCACCGGCATTGATTTGAAGGACATGGTCCGCGACAAGTCCGGCAGCAACCGTGAACAGGAGCAGGATGACCGCGTCGTCGTCGATCCTCCACGCAAGAGCGACGAATAACAGCAAGGAATCCTTGTAACTCGATACAGGACGTGATCCCTTCTCACGTAGCCGCGCAATTCATAGCGCGGCTACGTGCGTTGTGATGCTCGGACAAGTTGAACCCTTATGAATCACACCCTCTCCGATTGCCCCGTATTCAGCCACTGAGTACACTCTCAGTTGACGATACGACTGCAGGCAACCACACTTGCCCGCATAGATGGGCAATCGCCCGCGTCGAACATTCACAGTCCGGCGGGCAGGAGAGGGGCACATGGCACACAGTACCAATCTGGGGTATCCACGCATAGGAAAGAACCGAGAGCTCAAGCGCGTCATCGAGCGCTACTGGGCCGGCAAGACCTCGGCTGACGACGTTGAGACCACTGCCGCAGGCATCCGGCGCTCCGCGTTCCAGGTCCAGCAAAACGCCGGCATCGACCAGATCCCCTGCAATGACTTCACACTCTACGATCACATGCTCGATACAGCCTGCCTGTGGAGCGTCGTGCCGGAGCGGTTCGGCCATCAGGCCGGCACACCGGTCTCGATGGACACCTATTTCTCGATGGCTCGTGGCAACGACAACACCCTGGCCCTCGAAATGACCAAGTGGTTCGACACCAATTATCATTACCTGGTGCCGGAGTTCGACGGACCAGCGCCGGCGCGCATGGGTAACAAGCCGGTCGAGGCATTCCAGGAAGCGCGCGATCAGGTTGGCTCGCGCGCCAAGCCGGTCATTATCGGCCCAATTACCTTCGTTGTGCTCGGCAAGCATCACACCAAATCCATCGCCGAGCATGTCGCCGAGCTTCTTCCGCTCTATAAGGAATTACTCAGTGACCTGGCCAACGCCGGGGCTGAGTGGGTTCAGATCGACGAGCCTTGTCTGGTGACCGACCTCGAACCGGACGTTCTGGCTCTCTATGAAAACGTGTATGGCTCACTTGCAGCCGGCAACCGACCCAAAATCATGCTTCAGACGTATTTTGGCTCGCTGCGCGGCAACTGGGACACCGTCATGAGCTTGCCGGTTGACGGCATCGGCCTCGATCTGGTGCGCACGCCTGGAAACTTGAACGACCTGTTGGACCGTCGTTTCGCGCCCGACAAAATCCTGGGCGCAGGCATCGTTAACGGCCGCGGCGTCTGGAAAACCGATCTCGCCGCTGCGTCCGACGCCCTTGAGCGCATCGCGAAGATTGTTGGCCGCGACACGCTATTGGTCGGGCCATCCTGCTCGCTGCTCACATTGCCTCATGACGTGCGCCTGGAAACGGGACACGATGCCGAACTGCTAGCCAATCTTGCCTTCGCTGAGCAGCGCCTGGATGAAATCGCTATCCTCACGCGGCTTGTGACAGAGGGGCGCGACAGCATTGCCAACGAGCTGGCTGCCGACAAGAAGCGCATCACGAGCCACGCTACGTCGTCGGCCATCCACGCGCCCACGCAGGAGCGGGTTGCAGGCCTCGACGACGCCGCATTCCAGCGCAGCGAGCCTTTCTCGGAGCGTATTGCGGTTCAAAACAGCGAGCTTGGGTTACCGCCTTACCCCACGACGACGATCGGCTCCTTTCCGCAAGCCAGTGACGTGCGCTCGATGCGAGCCCGGGTCCGCTCAGGCAAAATCTCAGCCGAGGAATACGAGCAGTACGTCCACAACAAAATCGACGAAGTGCTGAAGCAGCAAGAGGACGTCGGTCTCGATGTCCTGGTGCATGGTGAGTTTGAGCGCACCGACATGGTCGAGTATTTCGCCGAGCAGATGTCCGGTTTCCTGAAGACCGAGCATGGCTGGGTTCAGTCCTACGGCACACGCTGTGTCCGCCCGCCGATCATCGTTGGCGACGTGCACCGGCCACACCCGATGACTGTAGAAACCATCGCCTACGCCCAGTCGCGCTCGGAAAAACCGGTCAAAGGCATGTTGACCGGACCGGTGACGATCCTCAACTGGTCGTTTGCTCGCGAGGACATCCCACGCGCGTCAATCGCTTACCAGATCGGACTCGGCTTGCGGGACGAGGTGAACGATCTGGAAGCCGCCGGCATCAAAATCGTGCAGATCGACGAGCCTGCCCTCCGTGAGGGTTTACCGCTGGTGCGCGGCGAGTGGCAAGAGTATCTGGACTGGTCAATCAAGGCCTTCCGGCTCTCAGCTTCCGGTGTCTCGGCAGGCACGCAGATCCACACTCACATGTGCTACAGCGAGTTCAACGAGATCATCGAGGCCATCGACGCCATGGACGCGGATGTCATCTCGATTGAAAATAGCCGTTCCAACGAGGAGTTGTTGCAGGCGTTTACTGACTTCTCATACGAGCGCATGGTCGGACCTGGCGTTTACGACGTCCACTCCGCCCGCGTGCCCGAGAGCGGCGAGATGGCCGAACGGCTCAAGAACGCCGCGCGTGTCCTTGGCGCCGAGCACCTCTGGGTCAATCCCGACTGCGGCCTCAAGACCCGCGGCGACGCCGAGGTCTGGCCGTCGCTCCGCAATATGGTCGAGGCGGCCAAACAGCTGCGCGAGTCATCGGCGGCTGATTAACAAGGTCTTGCAATGTAGAGACGCCCCGTTGGGGCGTCTTTTCTTTTGGCACTTTCGTATTAACGGCTCAAAGACACACACTCAATCCAATTCCAAGGGATAAACATCCCACTGGGACGTCTCTACGAGCGTTACTGGTCACATCACCATAGGATGGAACAAGCTCTTGAGAATCACATTCTTCCCCGGCAGTATTGTTGGTTATGTAGATTATCCCCAGGCCATCCTGACTCGTGGCCT
>JACCZH010000522.1 GCA_013696045.1 Chloroflexia bacterium | reverse complement strand
TTGTATCAGGCCCAAATATTTCTCTGGCAGCGTTCTCGATGCGAAGGTCGTTGGTTTCGAACTGCAAGTCAAATCCAAGCACCGAGAATTGTGTGGCATGCTCCGCAACCACGTCGTTCAAGGTGGGATCGACCTCTGGATGATCTTTCATGATGTTGGCCACCGTGTGCATCGGGTCACGTCTCGAATCTCCGGCTGTCATTTCGCCTGCTATCCAACCCTAACTGGATGAGCGCCGGTGCGCCCCCATAAACGTCACTACACACAGGACCGTGTATTTCCCGCCGTCGAAGCGCACCAATCCTGACAGGGCAATAAACGTATCCACAGTCACGATAGACACTGATCGGTACTGCAAGTCTTTCCATACCGTGAAAGGAACGAATGCAGGCTTCGTCATCGGCACGGCCAATTGTTCAACGACTCGCAATGCCCGGGCTCAGCCTATCTCCCCTCCATCACAATATTCCCCGGGAATCGGCCGGAAAAACCGCCGGAGATTCAATGGGAACATAATTGATGCCTCCGGGTCGATAGCACATGCTAGCGTTACGGTCCGACCCTGCCAACGGATTGTTGGTGAGGCAACGATGGTGATGGACCTCCCGTCTCACAACTCTCGTTTTTGACCGGTTGTCCAGCGCCGGTTCGACTGTTAGAATCATGTATTCGCTAGATAGGTGGGGGTCGCTATTGGGACACACTCTGGCGCTGGCAAACCAGAAAGGTGGCGTGGGCAAGACCACCTCGGCAGTCAATGTGTCTTCCTATCTCGCGAGCCTCGGTCATCATGTGCTCATCGTCGATCTTGATCCTCAAGGAAACGCCACGAGCTCGCTCGGCGCGGATAAACGCGCCCTGAATTTGTCAACCTATGATGTGCTCGTACATGGCGCGGACCCGCGCGAAGCGGTCATCTCCAAAATCCGGCCCAATCTCGACCTGCTGGGCGCAAACAACGCCCTGGCCGGAGCTGAGGTCGAGCTGGTGCAGCTGACAAACCGCGAGCAACGTTTACGAAGAGCGCTGGAGCCGATTTCCGGCGACTATGACGTTATCCTCATTGATTGCCCGCCGTCGCTGGGGCTGCTTACCGTCAACGCATTCACCGCCGCAAACTCTGTCGTCGTCCCGATCCAGTGTGAGTACCTCGCCCTTGAGGGTTTGATGCAGCTCATTAACACGATGGACCTGGTTAAACGCCGGCTCAACCCGGCGCTGGATGTTCTGGGCGTCGTGATGACCATGTTCGACTCACGCACGCGCCTGTCAACCCAGGTCGTTGAAAATGTGCGCCGTTTTTTTCCTAACCGGATGTTTCGTACCATTGTGCCGCGCTCGGTGCGTCTCGCGGAGGCACCGTCCCACGGCCAGACGATCCTTGAATATGATTCCCGGTCCGCCGGTGCTGACGCCTATCGCCAACTGGGTGATGAGGTGGCTCAGCGCATCGGGCTACCCGAGCCGGCCGCCGTCAATAGCGTTCCGCAAGACGAAACCATCTCCCGGTTAACCGGGTAGCAACACCGGACAATGAACGAGCCAGCATGTAACAGATGGGAGACTGCCCGATGACAATCCTCGGAGACCCCGATTCGAAACGTATCGCGAACCCCGGCCTGGCAACTCTCGACGAGCGCATCAGTGAGCGAGTGATGGGCACGGGACTGACCTTCGACGACGTGTTGCTCTTGCCAGCAGAATCCGACGTCATCCCAAGCCAGACAGACACGTCCACATTCTTCACGCCCAACATCCGGCTGGCCATTCCGCTGGTGTCCGCCGCCATGGACACCGTTACCGAGGGCCGCATGGCGATCGCCCTGGCACGCGAGGGTGGACTTGGAGTCATTCATCGCAACCTCTCAATTGAGGAACAGGTCGCCGAAGTTGACAAGGTGAAACGCAGCGAGTCCGGAATGATCGTCGAGCCCGTCACGCTGCGTGCCGGAAACAAAGTTGCGGACGCTCTGGCGGTAATGGAGCGCTATCACATCTCCGGCGTGCCGATTACCGACGAGAACGGCCGGCTGGTCGGCATTCTCACCAACCGCGACCTCCGCTTTGAGGACGATGTCGACCAGCCAATCTCCAACCTCATGACCAGTGAAAACCTGATCACCGTTCCGGTTGGAACAACTCTGGACGAGGCCAAGGAGATCCTGCACCACCATAAGGTTGAAAAACTTCCGGTAGTGGACGACGACGGCTGCCTGATGGGCCTTATTACCGTCAAGGACATCCAGAAGAAAATCCAGTATCCAAACGCCACCAAGGACTCGCAGGGCCGCCTGCGCGTCGCCGCCGCAGTGGGAGTCGGGCTGGAAGAAGGGCTCAAGCGGGCCGAAGCGCTGTGTGCGGCCAACGTCGATGTGCTGATCGTCGATACAGCCCACGGTCATAGCCGCTCCGTTATGGACACTGTGCGTGAAATCAAGATTCGCTGGGGAGTCGATGTCGTGGCCG
Organism: Chloroflexia bacterium; assembly: GCA_013696045.1. Classification (GTDB taxonomy): domain Bacteria; phylum Chloroflexota; class Chloroflexia; order Thermomicrobiales; family CFX8; genus JACCZH01. The sequence goes on along the minus strand of JACCZH010000522.1, from coordinate 519 downwards.
GCAACGTTGCCACTGGTGACGGGGTTGCCGCGCTGATCGAGGTCGGAGCGGACGCCGTGAAAATCGGAGTCGGACCTGGTTCCATCTGTACAACGCGCGTCGTAACCGGCATCGGTGTCCCGCAGATCTCAGCCATTATGGAGGCCGTTAACGTCGCCGGTCGCAGTAATGTCCCGATCATCGCCGACGGCGGTATCCGGATGGCCGGCGACATCGCCAAGGCGCTGGCGGCCGGGGCCGGCACGGTCATGATTGGCAGCCTGCTGGCCGGCACCGAGGAGAGTCCGGGGATGACGGTCGTCCGCAACGGCGGGCGCTACAAGGTCTACCGCGGCTCGGCCGCGGCGGCGGTCGCGGTCGACCGGCTGCGGCGCGAGCGGCCGGAGGAGCAGCTCGACGAGCTGGCGGCCGGGGTCGTGCCGGAGGGCGTCGAGTCGGTGGTGCCGCACAAGGGCACGCTGGCCCAGGTCGTCCACCAGCTCGTCGGCGGCCTTCGCTCCGGGATGAGCTACCTGAACG
>JACCZH010000504.1 GCA_013696045.1 Chloroflexia bacterium | reverse complement strand
ATGTATCCTTGCACCCAAGTATAACGATAGCGCTATATCTGTACAAACCCTTTTCAAGCGGGTTCTGGCGAAAACGGACAGAGTGAGTATAATCTAAACTAATAGTTTAAGTTTCCATCCGCCTTCCTCTGCCGCGCCCGCGATGCTCACACAAGAAAGAAGAAGTGCACCCATGGTTGCAACTGAAACCAGTAAGGCAGGCAAAGGGACCGTTCTGCTGATTGGCGGTACCGGGTATGTCGGCGACGTCATGCGCAATCGCATGCGCGATGCCGGGTACGCGGTGCGTTTGCTGACGCGCTCGGCTTCTAACAACAGCCGTTACGAGCGCGAGGGGTTTCAGACCGTCGCCGGAGACATCACCGACACGGATTCCATCGTGCGTGCGCTGAGTGGCGTGGACACCGTCGTGAATCTGGTCGCGGTCATCAAAGAGAAGGGCGACGCTACCTTTGAGAAGATGAACTATCAGGGCTCGGTCAACGTAGCCGACGCGGCACGGCAGACCGGAGTCACGCGCATGGTGCAGATGAGTGCGCTGGGCGCAGGCAACATGCCGGAATATCCCTACCACTTCAACAAGTGGCGCGCCGAGAACTACATCAAGGATCTTGGCCTGGAGTACACGATCTTCCGGCCGTCGATCATCTTTGGACCTGGTGAGAAAGCACAGTTCGTGAGCCAGCTCGCTGACGTGGTCAAGATGGCCCCGGTTATTCCGGTCATCGGCGACGGCAAGAGTAAGTTCCAGCCCGTGCATCTGAACGACGTCAGCGACGCCTTCATCAAGGCGCTCGATGACCGGGCCACCATCGGCCAGACCTACGAGCTCGGCGGTCCGGAGAAGATGACCTACGAGGACATTCTGGACGAAATCGCCCGCACCCTTGGCAAGAAGAAGCCCAAGATTCACATGCCTCCGGCGCTGATGCAGTTGGCCGTCAGCATCATGGACCCGCTACCGGTCATCGAGGCTCCTGTCACCAAACAGCAACTCAACATGCTCAAGCTCGACAACACCACCGACCACAACGCCGCCCCGGACCTTGTCGGTCACGAGCTAACGCCGTTGAGGGGCAATATCGACTACATCAAGTCGTGATAATGCCACAGCATAAGGGTTCCGTAAGGAGTGCAATGTATCGCGTGCGACCCGTTCTCGCTTCGGCATGGAATATGGCGCTACGACGGTCATCCTGAGCGAAGTCGAACGGATCCGTCATGACGAACGGGATGTTAAACAGATCCATTCGACTCCGCTACGCTTCGCTCAGGATGACCCACAACATGCCATTCGTCACTCCGAGTCCGTTTGAGATGATGCGAATGGGGCGCAACAATTTGCGCCCCACGCCGAAAGCGGATCTCTCGCACACCTATAGAACGGCAGTTCAGAAATACGCTGCATGTCCTACTTCACGTACAACGCATCCCAGTTCTCGTGCGCATCCCAGGCCGCCTTGATCAGCTCAGGATCGGTCATCAGGTCGAGCGCGGTGAGGGTCATCGCAGTCGATACCTTGATGAACTGGTCGTAGCCGAACTCGGAGCCGGAGGCATCCACGACCTGCTGGGAGTGTCCGGGGATCGGCTCCATGCTGATCGCGAACGAGCCGGTCACCGACGGTACCTTGTAGGAGACGTTGCCAAAGTCGGTCGAGGCGAAGCCACGGGTCGTCCGGCCCTGAGAGACGTCCAGCCCGGCCTCCTGCATGTTCTTCTGGTAGACGTTGCCGATAACGTAGCTCGGGCGCATGTCGTACATCTCGCGGTCCTGGGTGATCTTCACCTCGCAGCCGGTCATCAGCGCGGCGCCCTCGGCGACGTTCTTCACCTTCGCAACCAGTTCATTCATGTAGGCACGGCTGGCAGCGCGTACGAAGAATTTCGCAGCGGCATGCTCCGGCACCACGTTGGCCGCGTCGCCACCATGCGTGATGATGCCGTGGATGCGCGCGTCCATCGTGACGTGCTGGCGCAGCGCGTCGATGCCGGTGAAGAGCTTGATAACGGCGTTCAAGGCGTTCACCCCGTTGTAGGGATCGGCCGCCGAATGGGCCGGTTTGCCGAAGAACTCGAAATCCATACCGGTCACGGCCAGCGACGTGCCCAGCGGCCACTCCGTCGCGGCCCCGGTGAGATGCCCGGCGTGGTGGATCATCAGCGCGGCGTCCACATTGTCGAACGCTCCCTGCTCCAGCTCGATCACCTTGCCGCAGCCGCCCTCCTCGGCCGGCGTGCCTATGACCTCAAACGTGCCGCCGATCTCCTCGATCACCGCCGCCATGCCGATCGCGCTGGCCAGCCCCGAGCCTGCGATGAGGTTATGTCCACAGCCATGCCCGATGCCGTTCAACGCGTCATACTCGGCCAGCACCACCACCGTTGGCCCCGGCCGCCCGCTCTTCTTGGTGGCCCGGAAGGCGGTCTCCATCCCGCAGTACGGCTTCTGGACCTCATAACCCACCTCACGCAGGTGGTCCGCCAGCAGGTTCGACGCCATCCGCTCCTCGAACTGGATCTCCGGGTTCACCCGGATCGTCTCGGAGACCTCGACAATATGATCCCGCTCCCGCGCGATCGCGGCCTTGACCTTTTCGCGCA
>JACCZH010000503.1 GCA_013696045.1 Chloroflexia bacterium | reverse complement strand
TGGTGCTCGCTCGACACAACGAGCATCGCTGCTTCCCGGTAGCGTTGCGCCCAGTACAGCCAGTAGGATGCCACCGGCTCAGTTTTGCCAACGCTCGGCCCGACAACGAGCACTGCAGTCGCGCTGCTCATCATTTCCTGCATGCCGGCACTGCTGGCCGAGACCCCGAAGGATCGAGCCATACCGCGGTCAACCGCGGCCTGGCTTGGAGTGATGAGCCGATCGATGTTGTTCGAGTTCATGACCGCGCGAGTGAACTGTTGAACGGCGTAGTTGTCTTCGTTGGTGTTGTCTGGAGATGCCAGCGCGGCGAACTGACTGCCCTGATGGTGGCGCAGATTTTCGGCCACGATGTCGAGCGCTTCGTCGAGATCTACTTCAAGGTATTGGTTGCCTTCGCGAATCATCGGATAGTGTAGGCGCATCGGATCCTGGACCTTCTCGAAGCCCCAGCGGCCCCGCTCACAGGTATAGCCAAGATTCACGCCACGCTCCCATAGATGGCTAGTTCGCCGCACAAAGCCACGTGTATGTTCGACGTTCAGGGTGCAACCTACATCACACAGGCCGCAGATTGTCTCGGTAGTGTCGAGTTCCCAGGGGTGGTGCCCGAAATGACGATCGGTTAAGGCTCCAACCGGGCAAACCGCGATGCACATACCGCAGTTAGTGCAGGTCGTGTCGGCAAGATCGACGCCGTAGGCTGGGCTGATCTCGGCTTCGAGACCGCGGCCGACGACCTCAATTGCGGTAACGCCGATCATCTCATGGCAGACACGCGTACAGCGCGCGCAGATGATGCAGCGGTCCCACTTATAGTCAATAAACGAGCTTAAATGCTTGTACGGCTGCGCGAGTTTCGGCCGCCGGTATGGGTTGTTGTTGATGTTGTGCAGATAGGTGTTGTCCTGTAGGTAGCACTCACCTGACTTGTCACAGGTTGGGCAGTCCAGCGCATGGTCGATGAGGTACATCTGCAAAATAAATTGGCGCGCTTCGACAACCGGCTCGGAGAGCGTCAGCACTTCCATACCGTCGCGAACGGGCGTTGCGCAGGACTCGATGAGTCCACCTCGCTGTCCGAGGATCTCGACCGTACAGAGCCGGCAGGAGCCCCAGGGCCGGAGTAACGGCTGGAAGCAGAGGTTTGGCACTTCTATGCCAGCAGCCTCGGCGGCCTGCAAAATATAGGTCCCGGCCGGAACCGTGACCTCATTGCCATCAATAGATAGGGTGACAAGTTTTGTCTCTGACTTGGCAACCATTGTGGATTGCACCACTTTCTTGGGGCTACGTCCGCCACGGGCGGGGAAAAGCGATCTCCGACACACGCACTGGCATCAGGTTGTCTATCAAGACGCCCTGTGTGCAATCGTAAACGCTGAAGCCATTGTGGGTTGCGTATGCAGTCAACCCGTTAGAGAGGTGGCATACACAAAACCGTTGTCAATTTTACACGCTTTGCCGGTTACTTCACAATCTTTGTGCATTCGACCCGCGGCCCTGGTCTTTGTAAACGCAATGCGATCCATTACTATGTGGGTTGTCATGAAGGTTGCCGTACACTGCATGTTATACTCGCGCGGCTTTGGAGCCGCTGCCGCAGGTTGGAAGGTCACAGGTGGAATTTAGAACCGTCATCGGGCTTGAGGTCCACACGCAGGTGCTAACCGAGACGAAGATGTTTTGTGGCTGTTCGGCTGCTGCCTCGGACGTGCCGAACACTCACGTTTGCGCTGTTTGTCTCGGGATGCCTGGTGTTCTTCCGACAGTGAACCGGGCGGCGGTTGAGAAGACGGTGATGACCGGGCTCGCCCTGGATTGCACGATTCCGCGCTTTAACCGTTTCGACCGAAAAAATTATATGTATCCGGATCAAATGAAGGGTTATCAGATCTCCCAGTACGAACTGCCAATGGCGGTAAGCGGCTTTCTGGATGTTGAGGTCGAAGGCGAGACAACTCGCGTCGGCATCACCCGGGTCCATCTGGAAGAAGATACCGCGCGCCTCGTACATCGCAGTGGGCCCGACGGTGACTATAGTCTGGTAGACGTCAACCGCAGCGGCGTCCCGCTCATGGAGATCGTCAGCGATCCAGACATCACATCACCCCAGCAGGCCCGGCTGTATCTCGTGGCTCTGCGCCGCATCTTGCGTTACATCGGCGCGTCCAGCGGTAACATGGAAGAAGGCGCGTTGCGTTGCGACGCAAACATTTCGCAGCGTTCCGAAGACGGTTTAATCGTCGGCCCAAAGGTTGAGATCAAGAACATGAATTCGTTTCGCTCGGTCGAACGAGCACTGGACTATGAGATCGAGCGACAGCGCGCCGCCTTGCGCAATGGCGAAACCCTGGTTCAGGAGACTCGAGGCTGGGTGGAGACCCAAGGCATAACGGTCAGCCAGCGGACGAAAGAGTTCGCAGACGATTACCGCTATCTTCCGGAGCCCGATCTACCTCCTGTTGAATTCGATGAAGCCTGGATCGGAATGATTTCGACGAGTATGGCTGAACTGCCTGTTGCGCGCCGCGATCGTTTTGTTGCTGATTTCGGCCTTTCATTCCATGACGCAGACGTATTGACGGATGATGTCATTGTGGCTGACTACTACGAGCAGGCAATCGCGTCGTCTGGCGGCCATTATCGGGAGGTTGCCACATGGGTAAGCGGCGAGCTCTTTGCGTTGGCGCGCAATCGAGGAGGCTTCGAGTATGTCACCGTCACGCCGGAGCACCTCTCGGAGATTGTGACAATGGTTGCGTCGGGTGAGATCAATGCTCTGACTGGCAAGAGCGTGCTTCTGGACACAGCGGAATCTGGAACCGCGCCGCGCCAGATTGTTATGGATCAGGGTCTTACACAGGTGAGCGACGCGTCGATTGTCGACGATGTCGTGCGGGAGATTGTCGCGGCCAACCCCAAAGCGGTAGAGGATTATCGCAGCGGCAAACAAGCCGTCGTCGGGTTCCTTATCGGGCAGGCGATGAAACAGATGCGCGGGCGCGGCAACCCTGACGTTGTAAGGCAGGCGTTGCTGAGGACGCTCGATAACACATGACCGAGGTGAGATTTCCGGGGGCACAAGTGCGTGGCCCCCTTTTTCATGCCGGTAACGATTCGGTCCGAGGGACGGGCTGGTTCGGATAAGTAACCTGCCGCGAAGCGGGATCGTGGTTGGTGAGGAAAGGACGGTTATCGATATGATGGCGGTAGACACTTCAGTAGTCAACACTCACGAAGTGAGTCTGTTCGAGGTTGCGGTGGAGCAGTTCGACATCGCGTGCGATGTTATTGGACTTGATGACGACATGCGGCGCGTGCTCAGCAGGTGCGAGCGTCAACTCACGGTGAATTTTCCGGTTGAGATGGACGATGGTTCTGTGGAGGTATTCGCCGGTCATCGCGTCCACCACAATTCGGGTCCTGGCCCGACTAAAGGCGGTATTCGTTACCATCCTGATGTCACGGTTGAAGAGGTCAAGGCTCTTGCCATGTGGATGACCTGGAAGTGCGCGGTTGTTGGTTTACCGTATGGCGGAGCAAAAGGCGGCGTAACCTGTAACCCGAAACTCATGTCTCAGAACGAGCTCCAGAACCTGACCCGGCGTTACACGAGCGAGATATCGCTCATGATTGGCCCAACTCGTGACATTCCAGCGCCGGACGTCAACACGAATCCGCAGGTTATGGCGTGGATCATGGACACGTATTCAATGCATCAAGGCTACTCGGTTCCGGGTGTCGTGACTGGCAAGCCCTTGATTCTGGGCGGATCCGAAGGACGCAATGAAGCCACCGGCCGGGGCTGTGTTTTCGCTATCTATGATGCCGCGCCAGCGATTGGCATGGATCTCGCCACGTCGTCGGTGATCGTGCAAGGCTTTGGTAACGCCGGCTCGGTGGCGGCCAAGCTGCTGTATGACGATGGCATGAAGGTTACGGGCGTTAGCGATTCGTCTGGCGGCGTTCATAATCCAGCTGGGCTGAATGTCGACGCGGTTATGGCGCACAAAGCCCGCACAGGTTCTGTTGTCGGCTACAGTGAAGCTCAAACGGTTACCAACGAGGAACTGCTGGTTCTGCCCTGTGACATCCTGGTTCCGGCCGCGATGGAAGAGCAAATCACCCGCCGCAATGCCAGCCAGATTCAGGCCAAGCTCATTGCTGAGGCTGCAAATGGTCCGACTACTCCGGAGGCGGACCGCGTTCTGCGCGACCGTGGCATCTTTGTGTTGCCGGATATCTTTGCCAATGCCGGTGGCGTGACCGTCTCCTACTTTGAGTGGGTACAGGCTCTCCAGGCATTCCCATGGACCGAAGCGCAGGTGAACGAGCGGCTGCGCGCCATCATGCAGAAGGCGTTCCACTCGGTGTATGACACATCAAAGCAGTATGATGTCCACATGCGCACCGCGGCCCTCTGTCTGGCAA
>JACCZH010000487.1 GCA_013696045.1 Chloroflexia bacterium | reverse complement strand
CGGCCTGATATCGGCATCGTGACCAACGTGACCCACTCGCACCTGTCTCGCATGGGCTCGCTGGAGGCAATTGCCCAAACGAAGGTTGAGCTTATCGAGTCGTTGCCATCGCATGGTGTGGCGATCCTCAACATCGACGACGAGCTGGTGCGGGCCATGGGGGACCGAGCGAATTGCCGGGTGGTCTATTACGGACTTGATCCGGCCGCGAACCTGCGAGCGGTTGACCTGGAAAGCCGTGGGGTGGACGGCACGGCGTTCACCCTCATTCGGGGTGGGCAGGAGAACCACCTCCATATTCCCTTGCTGGGTTTACACAGCGTGCACGCCGCGTTGGCAGCTTTCGCCGTTGGATATGAGCTAGGGATGCATTTGCCGGACATGTTGCGTGGACTGGATACGCCGGAGGTTCAGCTGCGGCTGCTTCTGACTCCAGGCGTGAACGGCTCGACGATTCTGGATGACCATTACAACTCAAATCCGAAATCGAGCTTCGCGGCGCTGGCGCTGCTGGAAGATCTGACTGCAACGCGGCGGGTTGCAGTGTTGGGCGACATGCTGGAGTTGGGTGACTATGAGGAAGAAGGGCACCGGCTGGTTGGACGCCGGCTGATCGATGTCGTCGATGCGCTCTATACACTGGGCCCACGGGCACGCATCATCTCGGAAGAGGCAAAAAGCCTCAAGCCGTCGTTGCCTGCGTTTCACTTTAACGATAAACCCACCCTGATTGAGGCGTTGACTCAGGGACTCCAGCCCGGTGATCTGGTGCTGGTGAAGGGCTCGCGTAGTTTGCAGATGGAGACGGTGGTTGCGGATCTGCGCGATGAGTCAGGGCAGGTGCGAGCTTGATGTTTCCGGGAATGGTGGTGTTCCTGATCGATCTGCTGGGGCTCGAGCAGGTGAGCAACAACGCATTGCTACCCAGGGATGGCAACAGCAATCTCGCAATCTCGTTAGGACTATCCGGACTGGCATTCATGCTGGCGCTCGCGATAGGCCGTCCATACATCGACTTTCTGCGATCCAAAAAAGTTGGAAAGCAGATTCGCATCGAAGGCCCGGAGGGCCACCAGGTCAAGGCCGGCACGCCGACCATGGGTGGGATCATTTTTACTGTCACTGTTGTGGTGCTGACGGTGGCGTTTAACCTGTATGGGCGGCTTTCAATGCTGTTGCCGCTGGGCGTGTTGATTGGCTGCTCTGTGCTGGGCGGCATCGATGACAAGCTGAATCTGGTCGGCGGCGCAAAGCGCGGTATCACCGCGCGTTTCAAGATGGCCTGGCTGGTACTGTTTGCGACGGTGACGGCTTTGCTGCTGCATTTTGGTCTGGGGCTCACCAACATCTATGTGCCCTTCATCGGGCAATTCAATATCGGTTTGCTCTATCTGCCTATCGCGGTGCTAACGATTGTCGGCACAGCCAATGCGGTGAATCTCACCGACGGGCTTGACACGCTGGCTGGTGGCACGGCGGCTGTGGCCTTCGTGGCTTACGGGATCATCGCCTACCTTCAGGGACAGGTGGCGGTGGTGACATTCTGCTTCATGATGGTGGGTGCGCTGTTTGGTTTCCTCTGGTACAACGCGCATCCGGCCCAGGTGTTCATGGGTGACACGGGTTCGCTATCGCTCGGCGCCGCGCTGGCGACCGCCGCGTTCATGACCGGTCAATGGCTGTTGCTTCCGGTAGTGGGTTTTGTGTTCATGATGGTGACCCTCTCGGTGATGCTGCAGGTTTCGTATTTCAAGCTCACCGGAGGAAAACGGATCTTCAGGATGACACCGATCCAGCACCATTTTGAACTGATCGGCTGGTCGGAAACCCAGATCACGTTACGCTTCTGGCTAATTGGCATGATGTCCGGCTTGTTCGGTGTCGCGTTAGCGCTGGTGTAGCTATGGCAAGTGTCATTCGACATCCAGCGGATTTACGCAACCGGCGCATCCTGCTCATGGGGCTGGGTGTGAACCAGGGCGGCATTGGCGTAGCGCGTTTCCTGGCAATGCACGGAGCCACGGTTCGGGTAACCGATCTTCAAACGGGGGAAACGTTGGCAGACGCGCTGGCCTCGCTGGCTGGACTGGATATTACTTACACGCTGGGCCGGCACGACGAAGCGGATTTCGAGTGGGCGGAAATCGTTATCCGTAACCCGGCTGTGCCGCGTGAGTCGCCCTGGCTGGCGCTCGCCCGGCGGCACGGCGCGCAGGTTGAGATGGAGATGACGCTCTTCTTCCGGCTGTGTCCCGCTCCGATCGTTGGTGTCACCGGAACTAAGGGAAAGACCACGACAACCGCAATCCTGACAACCATCCTGCGCCAGCAGTGGCCCGACACCGTGATGGCGGGCAACATGGGCCGCTCGGCGCTGGGGCAGCTGAACGACATTCAAGATGATGTGCCGGTCGTTCTGGAGCTTTCATCATTCCAGCTTGAGGCGCTGGACGAGCAAGGTCTGTCGCCACAGGTCGCCGTCCTGACGAACATTTCCGAGGACCATCTCGACCGCTACTCCTCGCTCCAGTCGTACGCTCAGGTAAAGGCGTCCATCGCGCGGCATCAGAGCCCGGACGGCTGGACGATCTATTCTCGCGAGGACGAATTGGCAAACAGGCTTATGGCATCGATGCCCGGACGACGAGCTACCTTTGGTATCGTCCCGGCTGACGTTGATCACGCTCTCTGGCTTGAGGATGGTCGTTTCGCAGGCCGTTGGGACGGCGAGCCTGTTGATTTGGGCGCTGTTGAAGCGCTGGCGATTCCTGGCGAACACACCAGGCTGAATGTTCTTGCGGCCGCCGCCGCAGCCCTGGCGGTGGGTATTTCTCCGGACGCGATTGCTAGGGGAATCGCCGCAGCCGAGCCGGTTCCAAACCGCCTTGAGAAGATCGCAACGATTGACGGCGTGGACTACATCAACGACACAACCGCCACAACCCCGGCCGCTACCGTCGCCGCCGTGCAAGCGTTCGGCGACCGGAACATCATTGTCATCGCCGGTGGCTCCGAGAAACGAGTCTCGCTCGCCCCCCTTGCGGATGCGCTGGCGAACCATGCCGCGCGTGTGATTTTGCTGGATGGCGCGGCTACGCCAGGATTGATTGATCTGCTCAACGCGCGCCAATTCAGCGCTATCGATGGACCTGTTGGATCGATGGATGTCGCGGTGCAGCTGGCCAGTCAGGCCGCGACACCCGGTTCGGTCGTGTTGCTGTCACCCGGCTGCGCCAGCTTTGGTATGTTCCGCAACGAGTTCCAGCGTGGCGACGCCTTTCGGGCCGCCGTGGCGCAATTGACTGCAAGGGATGAGCGATGAAGCTCCGTCGCAAAGAATCAACCAGAGCAAAGCCCCTCTATCACGAGCCGGACTGGTGGCTGCTGGCCACGGTGATGACGCTGGTCATGTTCGGCATGGTGATGGTCTATTCCTCGTCGTTTGGTCTGGCGATGAATGAGGGCGGCACATCCTATAGTTATCTGATTCGTCAGGTTGCCTACACGCTGGTTGGTCTGGCCGGCATGGGCATCGCCATGATGGTGAACTACCACAGGCTGCGCGACCACGCCGGCAAAGCGATGGTTGGCGCGGTGCTGTTGTTGGCGGCGCTGGTCTTCGTGCCCGGGCTGGGCACCGAGGTGTACGGAGCGAAACGCTGGATCTTTATCGGTTCGGTTTCAGTCCAGCCGAGCGAGATCGCGAAGCTTGTATTTATCCTGTACCTGGCGAGCTGGCTGGCCGGCAAGGGCGCCAAAGTGCGCTCATTCTCTTACGGCATGGTCCAGTTCGGTGTCGTCATGGCTATCGTTATCGGGCTGGTCATGTTGCAGCCCGACCTGGGCACATCAATTCTGCTGGCGACGGTGGGCATGGCTATGTTCTTTGTGGCCGGCGCGAACCTGGTGCAGTTTGCAACCTCGATCATGGCGGGCACGACGGTGTTTCTGGCGCTGGCTCTCTCTGCGCCATACCGGCGCGAGCGGCTGCTGGTGTTTCTGGACCCGGAGTCTGACCTGCGCAATCTTGGCTGGCAACTCTTCCAGGCACGGCTAGCACTGGGATCAGGCGGGTTGTTCGGGTTGGGATTAGGGGCCAGCCGCCAGAAATTCTCGTGGTTGCCCGCGCCGCATAACGACGCCATTTTCGCCGTCCTCGGCGAAGAGCTTGGCCTGGCCGGCTGTGTCTTTCTCCTGATGCTGTTTGGCGCACTGGCGGTGCGGGGCTACCGCATTGCGATGCGAGCGCCGGACGCGTTCGGCACGCTGGTTGCCGTTGGCATCACGACCTGGCTGATTTTTCAGGCCATGTTCAACATTGGTGGGGTCGTCACTGCAATCCCATTCACGGGCATCCCGTTGCCGTTCATCTCGTTTGGTGGGTCGTCGCTGGTAGTGACAATGACTGCCGTCGGTATCCTGCTGAATATCTCGCGCCAGACACGGCGGGTCGCTGAGAGCGCCCGGGAGACGCCGGCCCGTGTCGAAGAGCATCGCGAGCCGCCGGTCAACACACCGCCGTCCCAGGCGCCAACCAGGGCTCCCGAGGGGGTTCGTGCCTTCGGGCGCGCGACACAGTCTGAAGGGGGCCGGCAATGGTGAGCGAGCGGTTACCGTCTCCGCCTGCAAAGGTTCATATGATAGGCATCGGCGGTGTCGGGGTTAGCGGTCTGGCGAGGATGCTGCAAGCCAGTGGTTACCAGGTCACCGGTTCGGACATCAGCGACTCTCCGATCGTTCAGGAATTGGTGCGTGAAGGTATCCAGGTGACAGTCGGTCATGACGCCGCCAACCTCGGCATGGCTGAAATTGTGATCGCAACGGCGGCGGCCCGAGATGAAAACCCCGAGATCATGGCTGCCCGCGAGCGTGGCATTCCAATCGTGAAGCGTGCCGCCGCGCTGGGGATGCTGGCCAACCCGGCGACCTGTCTGGCCG
>JACCZH010000442.1 GCA_013696045.1 Chloroflexia bacterium | reverse complement strand
GCGTTGCCCAGACTTCGGACGCGACGCCGAGCCAGACCTTGTTGAGATCGATGTCCAGCTCAGGTGGATTGTTGGGATGATCGTTCATCATGGTTCTTTCCCCAGAGCTTCTTGCAACAAACGCCGCACCCGGTGGACGCGGCTCTTGACGGTGCCGACCGGGATGTCGAGTATCTCGGCAACCTCGGCCAGCGGTCGATCCTGGATGAAAACGAGCCGTGCCAAGCGTCGTTGCTCGCTGCCCTCCGGCCCGAGCGACGCCAGGGCGCGCTCCAGGTCGGCGCTGTTGACGGCCTGCATGGCCGGGTCCTCGGATTCGCGCATATCCCAGACCGGTTCCGGCCGGCCGTGCTTGCGTGTCCAGAGCGCGGCCTGCCTGCGGGCGATGCCCCAGATCCAGGCTCCAACGTCGCCACCGCCGTGGTAGCGCCCCGCGCCCTTCCAGACCGCGATGAAGGTCTCTTGTAAGACATCCTCGACAGCGTCCACCGGCAGCACCCGCCGCAGTCGCCGGGCGACACATGGCGCGTGCTGGTCAAACAGCTCTTTAAGGGCCACATGATCGCCGGCGCTCACCGCCGCGATCGCACGCTCGTCATTCATCTCTATCTCGTCTGTTGCGTTAGACGGCGGTTTGGTTCACGTTGTCACAATAATGATCCGAGGCGTTATAGTCCAGGAACATGCTGGACAGGTTTGAAACTGATGGGAGCTGCCTGATGAACGAGACCGATCTACGCCACATCCGAGCCGTTATCGCGGTAGCGGAAAGAGCCCGTGAGCACGGCAACCCTCCCTTCGGCGCGCTGCTGGTTGATGACCGGGATCAGGTGCTCCTGGAGGATGAAAACACGACCATGACCGATCGGGATCTCACCGCCCACCCCGAGCTAAAGGTCGCCCGCGACGCCGCCCGGCAGTTCGACCCCGAGCTGCTCTCCCGCTGCACGATGTACGCCAGCACCGAGCCCTGCGGCATGTGCTCGGTTGCCATCTACAACAGCGGAATCGGCCGGGTGGTATTTGCCCTCAGTGGCGAGCGGCTGAGAGCAGCGCGGGGCAACCCACCCGAAGCGCTGGCGTTGTCCAGCCGCAATGTGTTCGCCTGTGGTGGCTGTAAGGTAGAGGTACGTGGTCCGGTGTTGGAGGCCGAGGGTTTGGCGATTCACGAGTTGTAGGGGTGCACAGCTGGTCTGAACGTTTTATAGCTCCGTCGTGCCCGTCCGGTGTCCAGCCGCGAACCAGGTCAGCAGCCTGTTCGCCTCGGCGTCATCCATGTGCTGGAGGTCGAAGGCGGCGCCGCTGCCGCCGGACGCGACCCGGGCAGCGAATGTTGCCAGCCGGACCCGGCGCTGGAACGGCGTGCGACGGGACTCAGCTTGCTGGATGCGGCGGCGCGGCAGGATGACCGTCGTGCGTGAGAGTATGCGCCAGCGCAGCAGGAGCGTGTCGTTCTCCACAACCCAACCGGCAGTGCGGTATTGCCACAGGCCGAGCAGCATCACGGCCGGAATCAGCAGCAGCGCCACCAGGCCCAGCGGGAACAGTGCGATGGCCGGCAGAGCCGCGAGAGCAATGGCCGGCCCCACCTGCGACAGGCGTAGCGCATAGCGGCGTCGAGCGCGTGAGGGCAACTGGTTGAACGTTGCCAGTGCCGCCAGTGCCGGCGTCATCTCCCGCAAGAACGGCAGGACATCGTCGCGGCGCAGGAGTGGAAAGAGCACGGTTGATTCGCCGGAATGTTCGCCATACCCCGCGCTGTCAATGCGTAGCTCGACCAGCCCGAATGGCTGGCGAACGATCCCTTCAACAACGCGGATCGACTGGATACGGTCGATCGGGATCGTCGCGTGCCGCCGCTCCAGCAAACCGCGCTCAATTGTCAGGTTGTCTCCATCACGAGTCAGCGTAAACCCGGCGTGTGCCAGCGTGGTGCCGAGCACTCCCAGAAACCAGACGAATCCGGCGAACAGGAGCGCTGCCAGGACGACCGCGCCAAACCCCGATAGCCGGCCGAACTGCCCGGCTATCGCATCGAAAGGAATCAGGTCGTCCGCGAATGCGATTATCGATACGACGATCGAGAGGGCGATCCCAACCCTGCCCGATGTGCTGCCGGCGATGAGCAGATCGGCGAACGCGAGCCGGCGAACCGGGGCTGGGGTTTCCATTTGCGGACGTTCATCCAGTGTCTCGTGCTGACCGGCAAGTGCTCGCCGCAGGCGGTTGGCATCGTCACGTGACACCGCCGCCAGTGACACTTCGGGACTCGAGCGGCCCCCTCCAGCCGTCTCCACCTGCACGCGAACCACGCCAAGCAGGCGCTGAAGCAGTCCTTGCGAGAGGTCGACCGCCTGGATGCGTTCGAGTGGAATGAAACGCCGGTTGCGGCTGATTACACCCTGTTCGACGTGCAGCTCGCCCTCGTCAATCCGGTACGTAAAACGTCGCCAGGCCAGCACTCCGTATGTCCCCGACGCCAGCAGCAGCACCAGAAGGCCGGCGGCGACCAGCACCATGGTCTGAGCGTTCAGTATGTCCAGTCCGTGGCGAAAAAACTGGATGCCGAGTGGAATGATGGCCGGAATGAACAGCTCGCGCGCGAAGCGCAGGGTCCATAGCATGATCGCTGCGGGATGAAGACGGTGAGGTTCAGACATCTTCGGCAACACCCGCGAGCAGGGAGATGCGATTGCGCAGATCATCTGCGACGTCCAGCGCCAGTGCCGGAATCTCCTGTGTTCCCGCCGCTGTTGAAATCTCCACCGACGCCAGGCCGTAGCGCCTGAGGATCGGTCCCTGTCTGGTGTCGACGTGCTGAACCCTCACCATCGGCACAAGCGTCCTCGTGAGTATGATGATCCCGCGCTGCAGGTCCAGCTGCTGCTCGGACACTTCATAGCGCCAGTGCCGCCAGCGCACGGCCGGCACAATCCAGATCAAGGCAATACTTACGATGACCGCCAGCACGGGCGCGATCGCGGCAATCCACCACACGATCCCCAGTTGCCAGAGCCCCAGGCCGGTCGCCGCCGCAAACAGCACGATCACCGCGGACTGCAGCAGCCCCTGCATCCGCCAGGCCTTCAGCGCCCGCGCATCAATCCGCTGGCTTGGCTCGGCCGGCAGTCGGGTGCCAGGCACAGTTTGATCGACCATCACATGGGCTCCAAGCGTTGCGCAATCGTCCAGCGGCAAGGATAAGCGATTCGACTGCGCTCAGTGTGGATCCATGTGTCCACCCCGTTGGCGTCAACGTAGGCGTGAATGAGGGAGAATCATGCTAAAAAGATGATAGGGGAGGCCTGCCACTCTGCAGGATAGTCTTGCCCGGCGAAAGCACACTGAACGAATGTACCCACGCTGATGGAGGAGATCAATGCAGAATGGCTCACTCGCGCTCGTCAATGGCCGGTTCCGTACGATGGACCCGTCGTTGCCTCTGGCCGAAGCCGCGCTCGTGCAGGATGGCCGGATCACGCGGGTCGGATCGAACAGCGAGGTGCGGGCGGCGGCGAGGGGTGTGGAGGAGTTCGATGCCGCTGGCCGCACGGTGGTGCCGGGCTTTATCGACGGGCATGCCCATTTTGAGATGACCTGTTGCGCCCTGGCGTTGTGCCTCTCCGTGACGACTCCGCCATACAACACGCTGGCTGCCATTGCCGCTGCTATTCGCGAGCGAATCGAGATGACACCGCCGGGCGAATGGCTGGTCGTGCGTTGCTCGTTCAACCTGTATGCGCGGGTCGAGGAGGGACGGCTCTTCACTCGCCAGGAGCTGGACGCCATCTCCGAGCAGCACCCGATCGCCATCCACTCCAGCCTGCACGTGTCGATGCTGAACACGCTGGCCATCAAGGAGCTTGGGCTCTGGGACAACGAGCCGCCGCGCGGAACGATCGTGCATTACGCGGAAGACGGCACCCCGACCGGTGTGATGACCGAGGTCTGGGACCTCGTGCCGCCGTTCACCCGCAGCCAGGTCACCGGCGCGATCCGCGAGAAAGCTATGGAGCTCTTCATCTCAAAAGGCATCACGACGATCCACAATCTGCCCTATTCCGAACACGACATGCTGGCCGTGCAGGACCTGCACGAGTCGAATGAGCTGCCGATCCGCTTCCGGGTGTACCCGCACGTCGGCCACCAGATCGATCTCGACGGCCTGCTGGCTATGGGACTGAAGCCCGGTTTCGGTAACGACTGGATGCGCTTCGGCGGAGTGAAAATCTTCGTGGACGGTGTCGGTCACGACGGTTACGGCAACCGGGTTTACGACCTGAAGTGGGAAGAGGACGCGCTGATCGAGTTCATCTGCCGCGCCCACGCCGCCGGCCAGCAGCTCTGGATGCACGTCTGCTCCCAGCCTGCCATCCGCCTGATCTGCGACGGTATCGAAGAAGCCCTGCGCCGCCATCCCGCCCCGCATCGCCACCGCATCGAGCACTCGGCCGACTACCTGATCGACGACGCCGACATCGAGCGTGTCGAAAAACTCGGCATCCTCACCATCACCACCCCGGCCTTCATCTACGCCCAAGGCGACGTGCTCTCCCTGCCAGGTTCCCAGCGCTGGCCGCGCCGCTTCCGGCTGCGCACCCTCGTCGACCGCGGCTTCCCCGTCATCGGCTGCAGCGACTCCACCGGCTCCATCCCGGACGGCATTGCCCCCCTCTTCAACATCGCCTGCGCCGTCACCCGCCGCACGTTAAGCGGAGGAACCTATGTGCCGGAAGAGGCGCTGACGGT
>JACCZH010000225.1 GCA_013696045.1 Chloroflexia bacterium | reverse complement strand
CGTTGGCCGGAGAAAACACGATTCAGCAGGCCTATCAGCACGCGATTCACAAGCGCTACCGCTTCTATTCTTTCGGAGATGCGATGCTCATCGTGTAGGATGGGAGGTGGCGTTGCACATTCGGGTTAACGCAACCAGATTGGAGTACACGGTCTGATGACAATGGAGATCACCCGCGAGAACGGCTGGAAACTCCTGACGGAGTATGTCAATGGGGACACCTTGATCCGCCACTGTCTCTCAGTTGAGGCTTCTATGCGGGAATATGCTCGCATTTTCGGCGAAGACGAAGAGCTCTGGGGCTTCGTGGGCTTGATTCATGACTTTGATTTCGAGATTCATCCTACGCTGGATCAGCATCCTCAAGCGGGCGCGCCCATTCTGCGCGAGCACGGCGTACCGGAGGACATCGTCACTATGGTGCTCAGCCATGCGGATCATCTCGACGAGCCCCGCGATACGCAGCTCAAAAAGACGTTAGCGGCCGTTGACGAGCTCAGCAGCTTTGTCGTTGCCGTAGCGTTGGTGCGTCCTGCAAAGTCGCTTGACGACCTTGCGCCGAAGTCTGTCCGCAAGAAAATGAAGGACAAGGCATTTGCCAGAGCGGTGGATCGCGGGGGCATGCTGCACGCGGCGGGAGAGCTAGGAGTCGACTTCGACGAGCACATCATGAACGTGATCGCCGGATTGCGTCCGGTGGCGCCTGAGCTTGGCCTGCATAGCTCGGCCACCCTGATCCAGGGCGTGGGAGCATAGCGTGAGGCGACAACACTACCTGAAAGGATTCGGCCTGGCGCTTTTGCTTACCGCGACCATCGTCGCGTGCGGCGAAGAAGCGACCTTCGAGGATCAAACACCAACCAATGTAGCGGCAACTGAAACGGCCCCGGCTGGCGCTGCCGTGGCGCCAACCGAGACAGTAGAGGAAGGAACCCAACCAATGCAGTGGACTACGCCACCCGAGATGCAGCTGGAGCAAGGCAAGGACTACCGCGCGACGATCAAAACCAGTATGGGAGATATCGTCGTCGATCTATTCGAGACCGAGACTCCGATCACGGTGAATAACTTCGTCTTCCTAGCCCAGAATGGATTTTATACCAACGTGCCGTTCCACCGGATAATGAGCGGATTTATGATCCAGACTGGTGATCCGACCGGAACCGGCGCCGGTGGACCTGGGTACCGCTTTGAGGACGAGCCGGTGCAGCGTGACTACGTGAAGGGCACGCTGGCCATGGCCAATGCTGGTCCCAACACCAATGGGTCGCAGTTCTTTATCACCCACGCCGACGCCGGGTTGCCGAAAAACTACACCATCTTCGGCGAAGTCACTGAAGGCATGGACGTGGTGGATGCCATCGCAAATGTGCCGGTTTCGGCAAGCGCCCGCGGCGAACGTTCGGTGCCGAACGAGCCGGTAACGCTCGAGTCAGTCGAGATCACCGTTCAGTAAGACGTGTTGCGTCGGCGCGTGGAATTTTCTACATTCGTGAAGGCGAAAGCAATTTGGCGCTCGACATCTACCTCGTTCGGCATGGTGAGACGCAGTCCAACCTCGACAGGGTGTTTCAGGGACACATGGATACGCAGCTGACCGAACGTGGCGTCGAACAGGCCGAGTGCGTCGGGCGTTGGCTTCAAAGCACATCGTTTGACACGATCTATTCCAGCGACCTGGCACGGGCGGCGAATACCGCTCGCGCCATCTCTGAGTCTCAAGATGGCGCTGACATTGTGTTCGATCGAAATCTACGTGAGATGCACTATGGCGTCTTGCAAGGCATCCCGGTCGCCGACTTCGCAAGCGTGTTGGAGCCGTATGGAGTCGCCAGCGAGTGGGGAACCGGCGCGTTTAGCGCCAAGGGGCTGGCGCCTCCTGGTGGTGAGAGTATTCGCCGGCTCCGAAACCGTGTAACGCGCTTCGTCGCCCGCCTCGACGCCGAACACTGCCCGGAGCATCATCACAAGGTACTTGTCGTTACCCATGGCGGTTTCTTGAGGGTTATGATGACCGTGCTGCTCGAGCTTCCCACCCGCAAGCGTCATGCGTTTGTGTTTGACAACTGTTCGGTGACGCGGCTCGTTCGCGATGCCGAACTGACGCGACTTGAGTATCATAACCTGGTGAGCTGGGATGGCGAGCCGCGCGGCTCATCCGTGCCGAGCGAGTGAATCCACCGCCTCGACAAGGCACTGAATGTCCTCGGCCGAGGTGAAATACGCGCAGGCTACGCGCACCGAGCTAGGAGACGCAACCCGGCGCTGTGCGATCTTATAGCCGTCCCACAAACGTTGACTCGCAAGCTCCCCTTGCATGCCGGCAATTGAGAATGTAACGAGCCCAGAAGAGTCTTCCCATTCGCCGGGAGACAAGACTCGAACGCCGGGAATCTCCGCCAGGGACTCCTTGGCGTGGTTGGACATTGTCCGCATGTGGTTTTCGATTGCCGGCCAGCCAAGGGTAGCCTGGTACTCAATTGCGTTAGCCAGTGCGCCAAACAAGTGCCACGAGCGGGTTCCAAACTCGAAACGTTCGGCCTTGCCACTTACCTTGATTGCAGGCAAAGGATCAGACTGGTAATAATCACGGCTCCAGTGTGGATCAACCGTCTCGCTGTGAAAATAGACGGGCGGAGCCAGGTGGATGGACTCAGGCTTAAACCAGACAAAGCCGGTGCCTTTTGGTCCAGCCAGCCACTTGTGGCCGTTGCCGATCACAAAGTCAGCATTGAGTTTTGGTATCTTGACCTCGAACTGTCCGACCGACTGGGAGGCGTCGATCAGAATAGCCACGTCCGGTCCAACGATACCCCGAATGAGGTCGACCGGCAGCCGCACGCCGGTTTCGCATGAGACTTGGCTAATGGTAACGACGCGAGTCTGAGGAGTGAACTGCGCAAGCAGATTGGCAACGAACTGGTCGCTGTCTGCCGAAATCGGCATGAAGCGCATGCGGGCGCCGTTGCGGTCACAGGCCGCAAGCCAGGGAATGACCATTGCCGGATGTTCTTCAGTCGAGGTAATGATCTCATCGCCGGGTTGGAGAGGGAAGCCAGCGGCAACGGCGTTTATGCCGTCGGTCGCGTTGCGATTGAATGCGATGTCGGCAGGATCAACGCCTAGCAGTTCCGCCAGCTTTAGCTTTGAGTGGTTGTAGCTCTCGACGGCTACATGTTGAGCCGTGTGGCCGCCACGCTCGTAGTGTGCCAGATAGTCCAGATGCGCCTTTAGCACGGGTTCGGCCATGATCCCGACAGTCCCCGTGTTCAGGTATATCCAGTCATGCAAAACAGGTAATTCGCCGCGCACCGTGTCCAGGTCGTAGGTCGTGGCCATCAAACCGATCCCTCACTGTACTGCACCACCGTTCAAGCATGAAGGACGCTAGCAATACGTGAGTGGCGCGTCAATGGGAGAGTTAATTCTGTCTGTTATAGAGTAGCTCATAGTCGGCCAGGAGCTTGAGCCAGTGCTCTTCAAGCTTGGACACGGCAAGTCCGGCTTCCCGATACTCATCGATCATTTCATAGCCGCGCGCGAGCCGAGATTCAAGCTCGGAAAGCTGTACAACCGGTCCGAGAGTGCCTAGTTCAACATGAACGTCAACGTCGTACATCGCAACCATGGTGGTCGCCTTTCGGTATACGGCACCTTGTCATCCGGTACCGAACGTATGTTCTACTAATATTCTAACAGGCTAAACGCAGCCGTCAAGTGTTAGCGGTGCCTTCATGACACTGACGGCTCGGATAATGATGACCGGGCTCTATGCTATAATCTGGCATGATTTAGGTGTACGGACACTAAGGAGTTGCCCTCGTGCGCGTGACGTGTTTGCAGGAGAATCTTCATCGGGCACTTGGCACAGCTGGCCGGGCGGTTGCGTCCAAGAGCACTTTGCCAATCCTTGGCAACTTCCTCCTCAATGCGTCGGGGGACAATCTGGTTATTACGGCCACGAACCTGGAGATGGGCATTCGCTACACAATCCCTGCCAAGGTGCAGGAAGAGGGCCGGGTAACGCTCCAGGCACGGGTGTTGAATGACTTTGTGGCAAGCCTGTCGTCTGGCGAGATGGAGTTGCTACACGATCAGGGACCGCTAACGGTGCTGGTCAAACAGGGTAACACCCAGGCGCATGTACGCGGTATTGACCCGGAAGACTTTCCTCCATTGACTGAGCACGCTGACGAAGGCACCCAGTTTGAGGTAGACGCTTCGGTGCTGCGCGAGTCCATCGAACATGTAGTGTTTGCCGCGGCATCCGATGACAGCCGCCCTGTTCTGGCCGGTGTCCAACTAGAGGTCAAAGGCAACAAGTTGCAGCTTGCGGCCGCTGACGGTTTCCGCATGTCGGTTCGGACAGTCACGCTCGACCAGCCGTTGGAGGCTGACGTCTCGATCATCATCCCCGCTCGTGCGATGGGGGAGATGTCCCGAGTGTTGTCCGATGCAAGCGAGCCGGCCAGGATCAGTATCACTCCTAACCAGACACAGCTGTATCTGTCGTTACCTGACATCGTGTTTGTGACCCGCCTGATCGACGGCACATTCCCGGACTTGAAGCAGATCATTCCCACAACATGGAACACGCGCAGTATCGTCTTGCGGGACACGGTACTCGACGCAGCGCGCAGGGCGGCCATTTTTGCTCGCTCAGCCAACGACGTTGTGAAATTCGAGATTCAGCCACCTTCAGAATCGCTTGAGATGGGCCAGGTGACCATCACAGCCAACGCGGCTGACACAGGCGATAACCGGGATGATATCGACGCTCAGGTTGAGGGAGAGCCGACACAGATCGCGTTCAATGGACGTTATCTGACCGATGTGCTTTCGGTGATGCGGAGTGCCTCTGTTGCTTTTGAGCTCCAGGGAGCGAATGCGGCCGGCGTTATCAAGTCTGAGGGTTCGGATGATTTCGTGCATGTGATTATGCCGATGGTCATTGGAGCAAGCTGAACCGTGATCGCTAGCTCGTGACGCTACTATCCCCAGTTCATATTCGGCGTTTAGAGCTGGAGCAGTTTCGTGCCTACACGTCCGTGGAGCTTTCAGTGCCCGCAGCCGGGTTGCGCGTTGTTGGTCCTAATGGCAGTGGAAAATCAACGCTCATCGAGGCTCTGCTGCTGCTTTCCACGACCCGCTCGCGTCGTGGCGCCCAGGATAGCGATCTTATTCGGCACGAGAGCGGCGTGGAGCTCGGGGTGGCGCCTTATGCCCGCGTTCTCGGAGAAATCGATCGTGGTGGCGTCACGGTCCATCTGGACGTGGCACTCGAGAACCAACTAGAGCGATCCACCACCCGCAAGGTACTCAAAGTAGCCGATCGTCCACGTCGAGCTGTAGACGTCGTGGGATTACTCCCCACAGTCGCTTTTTCTCCCGAGGATCTTGACCTAGTGCTGGGTTCGCCGCCGATTCGCCGGCGGTGGCTCGACGTCGTGCTTTCGCAAACTGACCGAAAGTATCTGCGCTTCCTTTCCCGGTATGGGAAGATCCTGAGCCAGCGAAACGGCCTTCTGAAGCAAGGGAACAACAACGGAAACTCACCGTCAGCTTCCGAGTTCACCTACTGGGACGAGCAGCTAACGGCCCTCGGCGCCTATATCATTGCGGCTCGGGCTCTGGCGGTGGCCCGTATCGCCGCCAGCGCGGGCATCCGCTTTACGTCGCTTGCTCCAGAAGTTGAACCGTTGGGGTTGGAATATCAATCACCATTGAATCAATCACCGGTCTGGTGGGGCGCTTTGGTGTCTGGGCAACCGTCGGCCGATGACGTCGTGCAACGGGTCGGCGGCGTGTACGAGTTTCAAATGGGTGAGTCCTTAACGTCTGACCTCGCGCGCGGATCCACTCAGATCGGGCCACATCGGGACGACGTGGCCTTTACCCTGGGTGGCCGTCCTCTCACCCGTTTTGGATCCCGAGGTCAACAACGCCTGGCCGTGGTAGCTCTGAAACTGGCCGAAGCCGACT
>JACCZH010000376.1 GCA_013696045.1 Chloroflexia bacterium | reverse complement strand
TCCTCCGACACCAGTAGGAACATGTACGGAAGAATCGAGTCAAGATGCCCATAGCCAATGCCGACGGGAGGCCCGTAAATGGTGCATTGGACAGCCGTTTGCGTGGCCGTGGGTTCCACAGTCGGCGGGGGAACAGATGTGGATGTGGGAAGAATAGCAGTCTCAGCCAGTGTCGGCTCTGCCGTTGCGGCGAGCGGGGCAAAGACGGTCGGCGCCGGTCCACGAGTCTCGGTCGGGACGACGGTAGCTTCTGTCGTTGGCGTGACGGGAACGGCGGTGGCTTCGGTGGCGACCTGGGGTCGCTGGGTAGGCTCCGCTGAGGATGAGCCTGAACAGGCGACGAAGGCGAACGAGACGAGGACGAGCAGGGTGACGGGCGTGCGACCCAGGGACAAGTACGTACCCTTTTCACTTGTATGACAGAGACAGTTACATCAAGTATGGAGTTTACGATAATCGCCGCATGATTGACGAGCTCGGGAGAGTGGACAACATGGGAATTTCGTCCGGAAACATTGAGCGGCCTCATCTCCAACCCTTTCGACAGCCTTATCGCCTCTGGGCGAAGCGCGGCCTTCTTTTGTCATCCTGAGGAACGAGGGATCTCTGGGCAAACTACTCGCATGCCTTACGAGATCCTTCGTTCCTCAGGATGACCGGTGGACCGCCGCGATTCTGGCCAGGACTGCACTGGTTGGCACAGCCCCCATTCACCCCGCGCTGCCCGCCCGCTCGTCAAACAACGACGGCTGCTGGGAGTCACGCTTCTGGCGAGAGGCGAGCTGATACGGGCTGAACCTTGGCGGCATCTGCGGGACGCGCTCGTCGAAGAGCTCGGCGATGGTGAGGATCTGGATGCGGGGGTAGTCGTGTTGCATCAGCTCGGAGCGGTAGAACCCGGCCTCGACCGCTTCGAGCTTCATCGGGGCGCTGGGTTCGGCGAGGGTGATGAAGATGCCCATTTCGGCGTTCTCGCGCTCAAGCGTGCCTTTCAGGTCGCGGATGTCGCCGCTGTTGACCGCGCCGGATTTCACCTGCACCAGACAGCGGTGGGGAGTCTTCTCGTTCTCGCCGAGGAAGCTGATCACGCCGTCGATGCCCCGGTCGGCACCCTTCTTGCTCTTGCCGTCGGCGCCACTGGCGATGAGCCGCGCGCTGACGAAGGCCAGCGCCCAGTTCTGGAAATCGTAGCGGTCGAGCTGCGCCAGAGCCCGCGCTCCGCCAAGGTCGGCCGGCTCGCCGTGCCGCTCGATCTTGACGTCCGGGAAGGCTGCCTCCATGCGTGACACAATCGCCGCGATCGCCAGGTGCGTCACGTCGATCCCGATCCAGCGCCGGTTCAACCGCTCGGCGACGGCGATGGTCGTACCGCAGCCACAGAATGGATCGAGCACGATGTCGCCCTCGTTGCTGCTGGCCTTGATGATGCGTTCGAGGAGGGCTTCGGGTTTCTGGGTTGGATAGCCGAGACGTTCGGTAGCCTGTGCTCCAATTGGGTGTATATCTGTCCACAGGTCTTGAATTGGCACTCCGGGCATTTCGTCGAGGTATCGCTTATATGCCGGAACCGCTCCAGGGCGGGTCTGAACCACTCGTCCATCCTTGATGAGTTAATCCATTCGCTGCCGACTATATCGCCAATATCGGGTGACGCCCATGACCTCATATTGAGGATTTCCTTTGGCGGCACCTCCCGGACCTGTGAGATCACCTAAACGGTATTGTCGGCCCGAGCCCGCCTCAATATGCCGGTAGAATGCGTCAACATATTCAGGATCGTACTCCGTGTACTGTGGATTCCATGTCCACTGATCTCCCTTCGTATAGAAGAGGATCACATCATGGATGTGTCCATGTAGACGACGCCCCTGCTTCGTATCACTGTGCGCGCTGCTTCGCTTCCAGATGATCTCGCTCTTGAAGTTCGCTGGATGCCAGATCGTATCCATCACAACCTTGAGGTAGTGGCTCGCCGTCGGGTCGCAGTGCAGGTAGATCGAGCCGGTTGGCTTCAGGACGCGGTGCAGCTCCAGCAGGCGGATCGTCATCATGACCAGGTAGGCCATCACGTCATTCGAGCCGATGAACGAGCGCATGGCGACGATCAGGTCGGACACCTTTTGGGGGACCTTGTTGCCGTGGATCAGCTCGGCGTAGGTCTGCTCGGCCTGCGCGGTCCAGTGCCAGGTGTCAGTGAAGGCCTCGATCTGGGCGTCGCTCTCAGCCCGGTTGTTTTCTTTGAAAAGCACGTTGTAGTTGCGGTTGGAATTGAACGGCGGGTCGAGATAGATGAGGTCCACCG
>JACCZH010000337.1 GCA_013696045.1 Chloroflexia bacterium | reverse complement strand
CTTGCGACGTGGGCGTTTTGGGAGGGGACAAGTCGCCTCCCCTACCAGGTATTTGATCGCCGTTCTCTATCGTGCGAGCCTACGTTCGATACACATGGGAGGGACAAGCCGCCTCCCTACCGTGGGTCAATCCCGTGCTGACTCTGCCAAGCCCGGTGAGATGTTACTGTTTAATAGAAGGAAGACAACGCGTTACGGGAGATGAGGGGCGAACGTGAGAACCCGCGACATCGTTGTCGTCGGAGCGTCGGCGGGCGGAGTGAACGCGCTGCAGGCGTTCGCGGGTTCCCTGCCGCCAGACTTGCCGGCGGCGATCTTTGTCGTCTTGCACCTGCCGGCGCATTATCCCAGTAGCCTCGCGGCCATCCTCACCCGCTCCGGCCCATTACCCGCCACAAACGCCGTTGACGGCGAGCCAATCGAGCCGGGCAGGATCTACATCGCTATTCCAAATTTTCATCTGCTGGTTGGCAATGAATTCCTCTCGGTCGCGCGCGGACCGAAGGTCAACCGCGCCCGGCCGGCCATCGACCTGCTCTTTCAATCGGCGGCCGGATCATACGGGCCGAGAGTTGTCGGCGTGGTGTTGTCAGGAATGCTGGACGACGGCACACGGGGATTGGCATCCGTCAAGCGCCGGGGCGGCTACGTTATCGTTCAAGATCCAGACGAAGCGCTGTACGCCAGTATGCCCAGAAGCGCGGCCGAGAACGTCAGCGTCGATCGTATTCTGCCGGTCGCCGAGATCGGTCCGGTCTTGCGCCAGCTTGCAACTGAACCATTGAAGGGAGACGCCCTCATGTATGAACGCGCCAGCTCCAATGGAGGCTCGTCTCTCGACAACACTGGAGACATGACGCGCGAGATTTCCCCCTTTACCTGCCCGGATTGTGGCGGCACGCTCTGGGAGATGGAAGAGGGCTCCGTGGCGCATTATCAGTGCCGGGTCGGGCACGCGTTCTCGCCCTCACATTTGCTGGCGTCCCAGGTCGATCAGGTGGAGGCGCTGCTATGGGCCAGTCTGCGGGCCATGGAAGAGCGCGAGTCAATCTATCGCATGATCCTGAACCGCGCCGGTGAGCACGGTGCGGTGGTGGTTCAATCCAGCATCGAGAGCAAGATCGAGACCAACAGCCGCCACGCCCGGCTCTTGCGCCAGATCTTGCTGGACGAGGATGCCTCGCCGTAGAGACGCCACGCTGGGGCGTCTTGTTGGGCGCCTGTGGAGCATCTTGGGTCAACACCCCCGGCACGCTCGCACACACCGTTGGCGGGAAGACGTCCCGCCGGGACGTCTCTACCGTTGTCACGCTATTGATAGGATGCATTTCGTCGCGTTTGGGGGGCCGGACATGACCGTTCGGCGCACATAAAGGGAATCAACGTGGAACAGAGCGACGAGGCATTGATTCAAGCATGCCGGCGTGGAGATGCCGCGGCATGGGAAACGCTTATCAATCGCTATCAACGTCTCATTTTCAGCATCCCACGCCGTTCCGGGTTGAACGAGGACCTGGCCGCCGAGGTCTTTCAGCATGTCTTCACTACCCTGGTCGAGCAGCTGCCCAACATCGAGCAACCCCAGAGGATCAAAGCCTGGCTGGTGACGACCGCCCGCAGGGAAACCTGGCGGGTCAGCCGGGGAGAGCGCGCCTCGCAGGCCACCGCCGGCAACGGCGACTGGGAGGACAACGCCGTAACGCTCCAGGACAACGACCCGCTGCCGGAAGAGACGATCGTACGGCTCGAGGAACAACACACCGTCTACACAGCCGTGTCCGGGCTGGACGATCGCTGCCGCCAGCTGCTGACTATGCTGTTTTATGACCGCGACAGACTGCCCTACGCCGACATTGCGGCCACTCTGGGCACGTCAGAGGGCAGCATCGGGCCGACGCGGGCCCGCTGCCTTGAAAAGCTGCGCCGTGCCCTCTCCGACCTGGGATATTACGCGGTTCCCGTCATACAGTGGGAACATGATGTATTTCTCAGAAGCGCAGCTGCTCTGTTGTGATAGACGAACTGATCCGCGCGCCAGCAGTGAAGAGGCTCCATGAGCGGCGAAAGCGACCACATACCATTCGAAGCGTTGCTCGACCTCGTCGAAGAGCGGGCGTCTGCCGGGCAAGTGGCGGCGGTTCAGGCCCATATTGAGACCTGTCCACGTTGCGAGCGCGATCTGGCCTGGGCTTCGAGGATCACGTCCATCATGCGCGCCGACAGCATGGAAGATGCTCCGCCGCACGTCATCGCCCGTGCGGTGCGTGCCTTGCGCCCAGAAGTAGTTCCAGAGCCCGCGCCCGGAGCGCTGCGGCGCCTCATCGCACGCTTGCAATTTGACAGCGGCGCGGGGCTCACGCCGGCCTTCGGGATGCGCTCCGGCCAACCCGACGCGCGGCAGATGCTGTTCACCACCGAGGAAGTTGAAGTCGACCTGCGGATTACGCCCGTCCGGAACCTCTGGGTCGTCTCAGGCCAGATGCTCGGTCCGTGCGAAGGCGGATCGGTCGAGCTCGTGAGCTGCCCAAAGACCCATACCGCCATCTTGAACGAGCTGTGCGAGTTCAGCCTGCCTCCGGTGGAGGCGGGTAGCTACACACTGTTGCTGCGCTATGCCGGCGCAGAAGTGGAGGTTTCCAATCTCCAGATCGGCGAGGGCCGTGGACCGGCCTGACCTCGCGCTGGCGCTGGCCAACGGCGGTGAGCAGGAACGGCGAGCGCTCTTTGCCAGCCAGGCCGGGATGCTTGACATCGACCTGGCGCGCGCGCTGAAAGCCGTCTACGACCGCTCTTTCGAGGGCAATCCAAGCCTTAGCGCCGGCGCGTCGTCCGCGCTGAGCGATCTCGCGGCCAGCCTGGATGATCCCGAAGTGTCCAGCCTGGCGGAGTGGGTAGCTGGAATGGCCGCGCTCGACGTGGGTAACATGGAACACGCTCTCACCCGGCTGGAAACCGCCGATCGTGGTTTTCTCGACCTCGCGCAGCCGCACACCGCCGCGTCAATCCAAACCACCAAGCTAATCGTCCTGGCCATTCTCGGCCGCTACGACGAGGCGCTGGAAACCGGACGGGCGGCGCGCGACATCTTCGTCTCCGCTGGCGACGAGCTGGCGGCCGGCAAGATGGAACAGAACCTGGGCAACATCCACGCCCGGCGCGAGCAACACGCTCAATCCGAGGCGTTGTTCCGAGCAGCACAAACGCGCTACACAACGCTGGATGATCAGAAGCAGCTGGCCCAGATTGAGAACTGCCTGGCCACGGCGCTCAAATGGCAGCATCAATTTCGCGACGCCGAGCCGCTGTATCAGCAGGGGCTCGAGCGCGCCAGACGTGAAAATCTGGGCATCACCAGCGCCGAGATTGAGACCAACCTCGGTCTGCTTGCACTCTTCCAGGGTCGTTATGACACGGCTCTTGAGTATCTTGAACGCTCGCGTCGCAACTTCGCCCAGCTCGGGCTGCCGCACCAGTCCGCCCTCTCCGAGCAAGAGCTGGCCGACGCCTACCTGGAGCTGAATCTCGCACCAGAGGCCGCCGAGATGTGCGACCGGGCCATCCCGGTCTTCTCCGAACTGGGCATGCGGGCTGAACACGCGCGCGCCCTGCTCGCTCGTGGCCGTGCCCTGCGGCTTCTGCAACGGACCGAAGACGCGCTTACCGCGCTCGCTCAGGCTGAGGACCTCTATCTCGCCGAGGGCAACATCGCCGGCCCGGGCATGGTGACTCTCGCCCGCGCCGAAATTCTGTATGGCGACGGCCGCTACACCGAGGCGGTCGAGGCCGCCGAGCAGGCCGAAGCATCCTTCGCGGAGTCGCAGGTCTTCGGCCGCTTGCTGACGGCGCGCTGGCTGCGTGGCGACGCGCTGCGAGAGCTGGCGCAGAATGACGACGCGCGCGCACTGCTTAGAGACACGCTCGCGGGCGCCGGCCGCTACGGATTACCCCAGATTGCCCATCGCTGCCAGACGTCGCTTGGCCTGCTGGCCATCACCGAAGTCGACACTGAAGCCGCCGAGACGCTTCTTGTTGAAGCCATCAACGTCATTGAAACACTGCGCGCCCCGCTTCCAGCGGAGGAGTTCCGCGCGGCGTTCCTCACGGACAAGCTCACGCCCTACGTCGAGATGGTGCGGCTGTGCCTGGCCGATGGCTCGTCTGAACGGATAGTCGAGGCGTTCGAGTACGTCGAGCGCGCGCGTTCACGGGCGCTGGTGGATGTTCTCTCGGGAGATCTCGAAACACGGCTCAACCCCGATGATCCAATTGAAGCGGAGATGCTGGCCCGGTTGGCGGCGTTGCGCGAAGAGCTGAACTGGTTCTACAGCCAGCTCAACCGCCCACCGGATGGGGACAGCGTCCGCGGCCTGGCCATGATGTCTGAATTGCAGAGTGCGGTTCGCGAACGCGAAACGTCAGTGCTTGCGATCCAGCGCCAGCTCATCCAGCATGGCAGCACTTCAACCGGCATCGCCGTCCCAATCGAAGTGCCGCGCCTGCAGGCATCTCTTGACAGGGACACGACAGTCGTCGAGTTCTTTAGCCTGGATGGCGAACTGTTGGCGTTTATCGTTACCCCCGAGAAGGTCAATGTCGTTTTCGGACTGGGCAACGAGCGGCAAGTCGCCGAAACGGTGAAACAGCTACGTTTCCAGATGGAGACACTCCGCTTCGGCGCCACCCGGCTTGCGGCCCACATGCAGCAACTCACCACCCGTGCGCAACGCCACCTCGTGGAGCTCCATGACCTGTTGTTCGCTCCCCTGAAAAAACACATCAGCACGCGGAGGGTGGTTGTAGTGCCGCATCGTTCGCTACATTATGTGCCGTTTCAGGCGCTATTCGATGGCGGCGAGTATCTTGTCGAGCGCTTCGAAATCTCGTATGCGCCGAGCGCGAGCGTGTTATTGCATTGCCTCACCAAACCGCTGCCACGTCTCGATTCGATCCTCTTGATGGGTGTGCCGGACGAGCGCATTCCACGGGTACGGGAGGAAGTCGACGCTCTGACCTCGCTTTTCCCTGCCACCGTCCGATTAGTCGGCGAACAGGCCACCCTGTCTGCGCTGCGTGAATATGCGCCCCAGGTAGACCTGTTGCATCTGGCTTGTCACGGATATTTCCGGCCGGATAACCCGCTCTTCTCATCCGTGCAACTCGCGGATGGTTGGCTGACGGTGCGCGACGCGTACGGCCTGGACCTTAGCAGTTGTGGACTCGTCACGTTAAGTGCCTGCGAGACCGGCGTCAGCGACGTTGCTCCCGGAGACGAGTTGATCGGGCTGGCGCGCGGCTTCATCTCCGCCGGAGCGCCAACGATCCTGGTAAGCCTCTGGACGGTCGACGACGAAGCCACCGCCACCCTGATGGGGATGTTTTACCGGCGTTTGCAATCTGGAGATCGGCCGGCGGCCGCGCTCCGGTATGCCCAGCGCGAGCTGATCGCAAGGCAGCCCCACCCGTTCTTCTGGTCCCCTTTTGTGCTCCTCGGCCGCGGATGATCTATTGCACATCGAAGCTCGTATACACGTATCATGAAAGGCGTTGTATTTTCTGGCGCTTCTATCACTCTGTTATTCAGAGGAGACGGGACGAGCCGATAGCGATTCACATTATGCGCACTGAAGGTGGTTCTGAATGCGTCAATTCTCGAACTGGGCAGTTACTGGATCGATTGTTATCTTAATGGTGGCCGCGTCGCTGTTCAGCGTCTCACAAGCCGCGCTGGCGGATGATGACGACGACGTTGAGGTGGAGACGGTCGTGGACTTCGTGCCCGACGAAGTGGTTATCAAGCTCTTTCCTGGCAACAATCTGGCGGCCATTGCGGCGGAGTTCCAGTTGAACCCCACCCCGCTCGGCCAGTTCGGGACTCGCAAAATCTATCGTATGCAGATTCTCAATGGTGCGTCCCCGGTCGATCGCGCGGAAGCGCTACTAGCCGATGGTCGGGTCGAGTTTGCCGAGCCAAACTTCATCATAAAGCCGCCGGAGTGGCGTTCGCGATACTCCTGGGCCAGATTCGATGAGCAGACTCAGGGCGGCACTATATGGGCTCCGGGCAAGCTACGCTTGGCCGAGGCACACCAGGTGAGCACCGGCGCGGGTGTCACGGTCGCGGTGCTCGACACCGGCGTCGACGCAACCCACCCGGACCTGGCGGGCCGTGTGGTTCCCGGTCACGACTTTGTTGACTTTGACAATGACCCAAGCGAGGTTGGCGGGTACACCGACGCGACACCCGCTTATGGCCACGGCACGCATGTCGCCGGACTGGTCGCTTTGGCTGCGCCGGACGCCCGGATCATGCCGGTGAGGGTGCTTGATCCCGAGGGCAACGGCAACGTTTGGGTACTGGCCGAGTCTATTCTCTACGCGGTGGATCCAGATGACGACCCAGCCACGCCGGATGGCGCGCACATCATCAATCTGAGTCTCAGCACGCTGCGCCCGACAGACCTGCTCGAAGACATTATCGAAGAAGTCACTTGCGATGAAGAAGATGACGATGATGATGACGACCGCGACGACGATACCGATGACGACGACGATGACTGCGGCGATGGAACCGGACGCGGCGCCGTGGTGGTTGCCGCTGCCGGCAACAGCGGAACCGACGTGCCGGAATACCCGGCCGCCGAAGACGCTTATGGACTCCTCGCCGTCGCCTCAAGCACCATGGACGATCGACTGGCTGAAACATCAAGCTTCGGCTCCTGGGTTGATGTCGCCGCCCCCGGCGTGGGAATCGTGAGCGCGATGCCGCAAGGTCAGTACGCCACCTGGAGCGGCACCTCGATGGCGTCGGCCCTGGCAGCCGGTCAGGCGGCGTTGGTCCGGGCAGCCTATCCTGACATGACCACGGTCGATGTGGTTAAGCGGATCGTCGACACAGCGGCGCCTATCTCCGGGAATGTGCCGCGACGGATTGACGCAGCCGCCTCGGTAACCGCTCCGCGCTAACCTTTGGACCGTATGGACGCATCTCCTCGAACGGGCGGCTCGCGGAAGAGCCGCCCGTTCTTCTGGTCTCTGTTACAAAGCGCGTTAATGCGTATTATGAAGAGACATCGTATTTTTTGGCGCTCGAGCCTCTCTGTTACTGTGAGGCCGACCCGGTAACAGCAATACAGCCTGCATGCACACATAGAGGATGGTTTGAATGCGTCAAGTCTGGATCTGGGCGATTACCGGAACAATCGTTGTTCTGATGGTCACGGCGTTGGTGCTGAACGCGCCAGCGCCAGCCAACGGCGAGGAGGAGGCCACCACCACGCCAGCCCTCTCAGGCGAGATTGACCCCAGCCCGAGCGCGACAGAAGCGGCAACTTCCACGGCAACAGCAACCCTGCCGGCAACGGCCACGAACCCGGCGCCAACGGTTACTTCTAGCCCACCGACAGCCACCACCGAGGCAACCGCCACAGAACCGGTCATAGAGAGTTTTGACGATCCCGAGGAAGACTCTGATCTTGGGTATGTTCCCGGCGAGGTGGTTCTCAAGCTCTTTCCCGGCAGCGACCTGGTAGCCATCGCCGCGGATTTCCAGCTCAATCCAACCCCTATCAGCCAGTTCGGGGCACGCGAGATTTACCGCATGCAGATTCTTGACGGCTCGTCGCCAATTGACCGGGCGCCTGTCATCCAATCCGACTCACGGGTTGAATACGCCGAGCCGAACTTCACCATTCGTCCGCCGGAATGGCGGTCGCGCTACTCCTGGGCACGGTTCGACGAGCAAGGCGACGGCTCCAATCAATGGGCGGACGACGCGCTGCGCCTGGCCG
>JACCZH010000333.1 GCA_013696045.1 Chloroflexia bacterium | reverse complement strand
CCACCAGGCTCGGTAGCTCGTTCACACGACCGCCATTGCCACCGCGCCGCTATTCCGATTCAGCGTCATCGATCACAGCGATGGTCTCGCCCATCTTGACGGATTGGCCGGCGGCGACATTGAGCTCCGAGACAACGCCGGCTCGGTGGGCGGTGATCTCGTTTTCCATCTTCATGGCTTCGACGACGCAGATAAGCTGGCCGATCTCCACCGTAGCGCCGGACTCGACTCCCACCGAGAGAACTGTGCCCTGGATCGGGCTCTTCAGCTCCTTAACGGCCGACCCGCCACTGGCGTGACCGGAGGATGCACCCCGGCTGCGACGCGGCTGACGGCTGGTTGACGACCCACCGCCGAACCCAGGGGGAACGGTGACGCTATAGGGTCGTCCATTGACCTTGACGACAATCTCTTCGCCGTCCTCGGTCTCGTCGTCAGGCGCCTCGAAGGGAGTGATCCGCTCCGGAATCCCGGAGCGTTCCAGGAAACCGGTATCGTAGTCACCAGAAGCAAACTCAGGAGCACGCAGCAGAGCCTTGTAGAGCGGAATCGTTGTTGCGACACCGCCGACCTCAAAGTCGTCTAGCGCCCGCTCAAGCCGTGACAGTGCCTCTCTCCGGTCACGGCCCCAAACGATGAATTTGGCGATCAGGTTGTCGAAGCGCGGATCGACCGCAGCTCCAGCTTCAAAACCGGTGTCAACGCGCACCCCGAACCCGGCCGGCACTGAAAATGCCGTCAACGTGCCTGGTGTCGGGGCAAAGTTGCGGCCGGGGTCTTCAGCGTTAATACGGCACTCAATCGCGTGGCCATGGAGCTCTGGCCGCTGGCTGAACGACAGCGGTTTACCCGCCGCCACTCGCAAACCCTCGCGGACGATGTCGATGCCGGTCACTTCTTCCGTGACCGGGTGCTCAACCTGTACACGGGTATTCATCTCCAGGAAGAAAAACTCATCGTCCTGTACCAGAAACTCGACCGTGCCTGCGCCGACGTAGCCAACCGTCTTCGCGAGTCGTTCAGCCGTCTCGTTCATAGCGGTGCGCATGGCCTCGTCCAGAACCGGCGAGGGGCTTTCCTCGATTAGCTTCTGGTGCCGGCGCTGGATCGAGCAGTCGCGCTCGCCCAGCCCCAGAACGTTGCCGTGGCTATCGGCCATGATCTGGATCTCGACATGCCGGGGACGTTCAAGGTAGCGTTCGACGTAGACCGTCGGGTCACCAAAGTAGCGTTCCGCTTCTCCGCTCGCGCCTGCAAACGCCTCGTCCACGTCGTCAGTCGACCGCGCCACCCGGAATCCCCGGCCGCCACCGCCAGCGCTCGCTTTGAGCGCGATCGGATACCCATGCTCGTCACCGAACGCTCGCGCGCCACCAGCATCCACCGGACCGTCACTGCCAGGCACTAGCGGCACCCGAGCCCGGAGCGCAATGGCGCGCGCCTTCACCTTATCGCCCATCGAGGATATGGCCTCGGCGGAAGGTCCGATGAAAACGAACCCGGCCTTCTCACAAGCTTGCGCAAAACGCGCGTTCTCGGCCAGAAAACCATAGCCAGGGTGGATCGCGTCAGCGCCGGACTCCGTGGCGGCTCGCAGGACGGCCTCGATATCGAGATAGCCCAGCGGCTGTTCCGACACGAGAGTAACGGCCTCATCGGCGTAGCGCGAGTGCAGTGGTGAACCCTCATCCGGGGTCACAATAGCGACAGACTTCAGTCGTTCCTCTCGACAGGCCCGCATGATCCTCAAGGCGATCTCGCCCCGGTTCGCAACCAGAACCGTCTGAATATGTAGTGCTTTATCGTGGCTCAATCGATTCTCATCCCCTCAACCCGCGTCGCCATTTGCTGTGTCCATTCTGATACCAGGGCTTCGCCGGACGGCCCCGCACGGACCACGGCGATGCTTCTGCCTGTTCCGGTGAGCGCCGCTGCGTCGACAACAACGCAGCCGTAATAGCCGCCACGACTTCGGGCGACGCCGGACCCTTCACAGTGATGCGATTGATTCTCACAGCGGGATATTTCCGTGCTTGCGGGCCGGGCGCTCTTCACGCTTGTGTCGCAGCATCTCCAGCGACTGGATCAACCGGCGGCGCGTTTCTCGCGGGTGAATAACCGCCTCGATGTGCCCACGGCCGGCGGCCTGATAGGGTGTTGCAAAGAGGTCCTTGTACTCATCGATCAGCTCGCGCTCGCGCAGATTTGGGTCATCAGCCCCGGCAATATCACGCCGAAAAATGAGACGCACCGCCGCGTCCGAACCCATAACGGCAATCTCCGCTGACGGCCAGGCCAGCGACACATCGGAACGGATCGAGCGCGAGCTCATCACCACATAGGCGCCGCCATAGGCTTTACGGGTAATAACCGTCAGCTTCGGCACGGTCGCCTCACAATAGGCATACAGCAGCTTTGACCCGTGCCGGATGATGCCACCATACTCTTGTTCAACACCTGGAAGAAACCCCGGCACGTCGACGAACGTGACCAGCGGAATGTTGAACGCGTCGCAGAAGCGCACGAAACGAGCAGCCTTGGACGATGCGTCGATATCGAGCGTGCCGGCCAGCACCTTCGGCTGGTTGGCAACCACGCCGATTGTTCTCCCACCGATACGGCCCAACCCAATGATGATGTTCTGCGCCCAGAGCGGCTGCACCTCCAGGAACTCACCGTCATCAACGATTAACGAGATGACATCGTGCATGTCGTAGGGTTGGTTGGCGTTGGGCGGGATAATCGCATCCAGCTCGGGGATCTCTACATCAGAATCTTCGGCGACCTCGTAAACCGGCGCGTCATCAACATTGTTGGATGGCAGAAACGCCAGTAGATCGCGCACGTGATCGAACATCTCGTCTTCCGTTGGAGAAGCAAAATGCGCCACGCCCGACACTGAGTTGTGGGTGATCGCCCCGCCAAGTTCTTCGTGAGTGACATCCTCGCCGGTAACGGTCTTGATGACATCCGGGCCGGTAATAAACATCTGCGAGATGCCTTCGACCATAAACACGAAATCGGTCATGGCCGGTGAATAAACTGCCCCACCAGCGCAGGGCCCAGCGATAATCGAGATCTGTGGCACAACTCCACTGGCCTGCACGTTCCTCCAGAAAACCTCGCCGTAGCCGGCCAGTCCCTCGACGCCCTCCTGGATGCGGGCTCCGGCCGAGTCGTTGATCCCGACGATCGGACAGCCGATCTTCAGCGCCAAATCCATGATCTTGACCATCTTGTTGGCGAAGGCCTCACCCAGCGAACCGCCAAACACGGTGAAATCCTGCGAGAAGATCGCAACTTCACGGCCATCGACCCGCCCGATCCCGGTAATGACGCCATCGCCATATGGCCGGCGTGCGTCCATGCCACTGAATGTCGCCCGATGCTGGACAAACGCGTCGAGTTCAAGAAAGGAGCCGGGATCAACAAGT
Source organism: Chloroflexia bacterium (assembly GCA_013696045.1). Lineage (GTDB taxonomy): Bacteria > Chloroflexota > Chloroflexia > Thermomicrobiales > CFX8 > JACCZH01. The sequence continues at coordinate 1,831 of JACCZH010000333.1, read as the reverse complement.
TTCTCAATGCGCTCGCGCGCAGAGAGCTTGCCACGGTCTGACTGTTTCTCAGACGCGGCCTGGGATTCTTCCTCAAGCTGTGCCAGTCGCCGCGCGAAATGTTCCGCAGGAAGCTCGGCGGCTGCCTGCTCGTTTTTCTCGTCGATCGCCAATAGTGCATTTCCTCTCACCAACCTGTCATCCCGGCCGGTATTCGCCCCAGACATCGCGTAGCGCATTACAAATCTGGCCAAGCGTCGCGCCTGTGACCAACGCCGCGCGCATCACGACCAGCAGGTTTTCGTCACCCCCGGCGGCGTCGCGGACTGTCTGGAGAGCGGCTTGCACAGTCTCGGTATCTTGTGCGGCCTTCCAGGCACGGGTGCGCTCGATCTGGGTACGGATTCGCTCGCCGTCGATATGGTGCAGCGGCACCTTGGCTTCATGCTCGTCGCGCTGGAAATTCACCCCGACGATTTTGAGCTCGTCGGCCTGCAAACGCTTCTCCCACTCAAAGGCACTCTCGGCGATCTCGTCCTGCACGAAACCTTTCTCGACAGCAGCGACCGCACCGCCCTCCTGCTCAATCCGCTCGATAAGCTCCAGCGCCCGGCGCTCAATCTCGTCAGTGAGCTCTTCGACGACATAGGAACCGGCAAACGGATCAACGGTGTCGGCCACGCCCGACTCGTGGGCAATGATCTGCTGCGTGCGTAACGCCAGCGTGGCCGCTTCCTCGGTGGGAAGGGCCAACGCCTCGTCAAAGCCATTGGTGTGCAGCGACTGCGTTCCCCCCATGACGGCGCTTAACGCTTGCAAGGTTGTGCGCACCACATTGTTTAGCGGCTGCTGTGCCGTTAACGATGAGCCAGCGGTCTGGGTATGAAATCTCAACATGAGCGAGCGCGGATTCTGGGCATTGAAGCGCTCCCGCATAATCTTCGCCCACATGCGCCGCGCGGCACGATACTTGGCGACCTCCTCCAGGAAGTTTGAATGCGCGTTGAAGAAGAATGAGAGCCGTGGGGCAAAATTATCCACGCTCAACCCGGCATCCAGTGCCGCTTGAACGTAGGCCATCCCGTTTGCCAGGGTGAACGCCACTTCCTGCACGGCGGTCGAGCCAGCCTCACGGATGTGATAACCACTGATCGAGATCGTGTTCCAGCTCGGCAGACTGTCGGCGCAGTAGCGAAAGGTGTCCGTCACCAGGCGCATCGAGGGCCGTGGCGGGAAGATGTAGGTTCCCCGGGCCGCGTACTCTTTCAGGATGTCATTTTGAATCGTGCCGCCGAGTTTCGAGACGTCCGCCCCGCGCTCTTCGGCCACGATCTCGTACATCAGGAGGAGCAGCGACGCCGGAGCGTTGATCGTCATCGAGGTTGTCACTTCATCGAGTGCGATCCCGTCGGTCAAGCGCCGCATGTCGTCGAGCGTGCTGATCGACACGCCAACCAACCCAACCTCGGCCTCGGCGCGTGGATCGTCAGCGTCCAACCCCAGTTGGGTTGGGAGGTCAAAAGCGACGCTCAATCCGGTCTGGCCGCGTTGGAGCAAGATCTTAAAGCGTTGGTTGGTTTCTTCAGCAGAAGAGAATCCGGCATACTGGCGCATCGTCCAGAGCCGGTCGCGGTACATGCCGGGATACACACCGCGCGTGTAGGGAAATTCTCCGGGCTCCGGCTGCGGATCGCGGTCTTTCGCCCGGTAGACCGGCTCGATCTCGATGCCGGAAGTCGTCTCTCGCCGTTGGTGAGCAACATCTCGCGCGGTCATAGTCTCGCCAATCTCGCACTCGTCAGCGGTCGTTGCCCTCCATTGTACTTCTTCTCTCAACGAGTTCGGTCAAGAC
>JACCZH010000329.1 GCA_013696045.1 Chloroflexia bacterium | reverse complement strand
GCGTTGCGGACCGAGACCGGCTCTCGGTCGGGCCGGTTTTCTATATCGACCAGAAAGAAGATACGGTCAAGGTCTTCTTCGGTTACGAGATCCAGGGACATGCGTCGCTCCTCCAAAATGTGCGCCGAGCCTACACGGCCATTCTGTGTAGATTGTACCCAGCGTGCCGTCCCGTCGCAGAAGGAGTGGGGTAGGATAGAAACGCCGACGCGCGGTATGACATTATGAGAGAGAGCGCTAGAACGCGTTCGGTAGCGTGCGTGACAGTAGAGCGTTGTAGACATTGGACGGGGACCATGATTCCAACTTCACAATCACCGGCGCAAATGAAAACTGCAAATGAGAACCGGGTACTGCCAAACGGCCGGCGCGTGAAAATCATCGCCACACTAGGTCCGGCTGTGATGGGGCGCGATCAGCTTGGCGCGTTGATCGACGCCGGGGCGGACGTGGCCAGGATCAACTGCGCCCATGGATCGCTCGAAGAACGCGCCAGAATGATTGACGATCTGCGCTCGGCAGCGGCGGAACGCGACCGTCACATTCCGATTCTGATGGATCTGCGCGGATTGAAGCTCCGCACCGGGCCGCTTGAAGACGGCAAGATCGCTCTGCTGGCACGCGGCGGGAAGATTAATGTCTATCCCGAGCAGGTGCCGACGACAGTGACCCAGATGGGTGTTAACTACCCGAAGCTGCTTGATGTCCTCGTTCCTGGAGCGCGCATGCTGGTTGCCGACGGGTTGATTGAGTTACTCGTTGAGGAAGTGAACTCGATGTACGCCGTCTGCTCAATCGGCCGGGGCGGTCCGCTGGCCAGCGGACAGGGCTTTACGATCCCGAATGTCGCCATGCAAGACGCAACAATTACTGAGACAGATCGGGGAGATATCGTCTTTGCGGCCGAGCATGAGGTTGAGTTTCTCGGCCTGTCGTTTCTCAGCACTGCCGACGATATCGTTGGGGCGCGCAAATTGACAGCGGAGCTTGGCGCGCGGCCGGGATTGGTGGCGAAGATTGAGCGTCCGGTGGCGCTCGATCACGTCGAGCCGATCGCGCGCACGGCTGACGCCGTGATGGTGGCCAGGGGAGATCTCGGCGTTCAGCTGCCGCCGGAGAGGGTTCCGCGCGCCCAAAAGCACATTGTCAGGGTTTGTAACCAGCTCGGCACGCCGGTTATCACTGCCACGCAGATGCTGGAATCCATGATTATGCAACCGGTGCCGACCAGGGCGGAGACCAGCGACGTCGCCAACGCGGTGCTGGATGGCACAGACGCGGTGATGCTCAGCGCCGAGACTGCTACTGGAAAGTATCCAAACGAGGCCGTTGCCATGATGCATCGCATTATTCGCGACGTTGAGAGCGACGGACCGATCCGCACCATGGCATCACAGGAAGCCGATCCGCTGGACAACACCGAAAACGAGGTTGCCGCTGCGCTCGGCCGCGCGGCCCGTGCCCTGAGCGACGCGACGCCGATTGACGTCGTGGTGGTGTTCACCCTTAGCGGCGCCAGCGCCCGGCTGGTGGCCAGAAACCGGCCGCGTGCACCAGTGATCGCGGTAACAACCGACCCGTTCGTTGCGCGTCAGCTCGGCATGGTGTGGGGCGTGCGCTCCATCGTTCTGCCCCTGGTTGAGGATCTGGAGCAGCTGTTCCACGCCACATCGCGCGAGCTGGTTGACCGTGGCCTTGTGAAGAGTGGCTCTGAGGGTCTGTTCGTTGGTAGCGTGCCGATCTTCAGCTACAGCGGCCAGACGAACCTCCTGCACGTGCGGCGCATCGGCTCCTGATGGCGCTGGAGTTTGATCCGTCACTCCCAGCCATCAACGAAACCGAGATCGAGCACTACTGTTTCGGCTGCGGCAGCCAGAACCCACACGGTCTGCTGCTCCGGTTTCGACGCCGCGCTGGAGGTGGAATCTGGGCTGATTTCACGCCGGAGCGAACCCACGAAGGTTATCTCGGGATGACCCACGGCGGCATCCTGGCAACAATTGCAGACGAGGCCATGAGCTGGGCCGTCACTGATGGTGGTGATATCGGTGTCACCGCCAGAATGTCGCTCACGTTCCGCCGCCCGGCACGGGTCGGCGAGCCGTTGCGGACCGTTGGAACGGTCACCCAACGCCGCGGACGCGCAATCGACGCCGTTGCCCGGATCGTCACCGTCTCCGGCGGCGACCTCGTTGCCGAAGCCAGCGCTCGGTTCATCCGAGTGTCCGCTGACCAGGCCCGTGAGTGGCGTGAGGCCTATGGCGCGGGCGACGATGACTCCATGTTCGGAGAGGCGATTGCGCGAGGTTCGGCGCTTGATTAATATCCCTTCCTCTTGTCGACTACACCTTCAAGTGGTTCATTCTTCCCCAAGTGTTGCAGGTTAGCGCACACCCGGTCGATGATGCGGCCGATGCGGTGCTGGCTGGAACCAGCTATGTGGGGAGTGATGATGATCTGGTCGTAGCTCCAGAGAGGACTGGTGGGCGGCAAGGGTTCCTCTGCGGTGACGTCCAGGCCGGCGCCAGTCAGCTGGCCGCTCTCGATGGCGGCAATCAGGGCGTCTTCGTCGACAATTCCACCTCGGGTCACGTTTATGAGATAGCCACCGGCCGGCATCACAGACAGCACCTCAGAATTGACCAGGTTGAGCGTTTCCGAGGTCTTCGGGCAGCACACGAAGAGGACATCGCTACGGCCCGCCATCTCCACCAGCCTCTCGGGACCGCCCATAAGCTCGACGTATTGTGGTCCACTAGTCACATCTGGATCAATTGCCAGGCACGACATTCCGAATGCCTGGGCACGTTCGGCCACCGAGATGCCGGTGCCGCCGAGGCCGATAATGCCGGCCGTCATGCCGGTTAGCTCACGGTTGACCAGCCGCATCTCCAGGCGGTTTTCCCAGCTGCGCTGCCGGACGGCCCAGCCGATAGAGCGTGTCAGTGCCAGCAGTAACCCGAAAGCGTGGTCGGCCAGGTGCGGACCGACGAGTCCCTTCTCGCTGGTCAGGACAATGTCACTCTCTACGAAGGCGGGGAAGAGGTACATATCGACGCCGGACGAGAGCGACTGCATCCAGCGCAGCCGGCCGGCGTGCTCCAGCATCTCCTCATTGATCTCTCCGATCAGCACTTCGGCGTCCCGGATCGCGCTGAGCTGCGTTTCGCGATCTCTGGCCACGATAACTTCTTCGGCTCCGGCAGCTTTGAGCCGTTCGAGTTGTTCGTCGGTAACGTCCGGCCAGATATGCTGGCGTGGCGTCAGCATGACCCGCATCGGTTGTGTCCTTTCCAGTCAATCGGATTAGCGTCAGGAGCATCTTAGCCCCATCTGCGCGAGAAGGTACGGAAGTCATGGGGGGAATCGGGACGACGACGGTGTACTATCCTGTCAACGAGGTTGGCTTTCTTCTGGTTGAGAGAAGCAATGGACGAACAGAGCATCACTGTCGATGCGACGCGCATAAACTATGTGCAATCCGGGACAGGACCGGCCGTGGTGCTGGTTCATGGTGGTGGCACTGGGAGCTCGTGGCAAGTCTGGAAGCCGAACATCCCGGCACTGTCGCACAATCATGCCGTGTTTGTTCCTGATTTACCGGGCTTCGGCGGGTCCGACCCCGCGCCAGTCTCGATTGCTTCCGAGGACGATTACTACCGCTACTATCCCCGCTTTATCAAAGCCTTTATGGATGCGGTTACGCCGCAGGGCGCGGTGTTGGTCGGCATCGCCAACGGCGGGGGCGTGTGCCTCTCGGTGGCAGCCCGGTATCAGGAAGCGGTGCGGGCGCTGGTGCTGGTCGATGCTGCAGTGATCGGCCGCATGATCGAGACTGAGACCAGCCAGCTGCGTTGCCCGACGCTCATCATCTGGCAGCAGGATGATCTGCTGGTGCCGCCGGACCATGCCAGAATACTCGCCAGCCGCATTCCAGGCTCAGAATTGCGAATCTTCCCCGGAGACGAGGCGCGCGACGAGTGGGCGGGTAACTGGCCGCACCGCCTCTGGCCGGTCGAGTTCGACGCGACCGTGCTGGATTTTCTGGCGCGGGTAGCAGAGCAACAGCGTCCGGCCGGCCAGGGCCGTTAATCTGGTTGCTCCGACCCAGGCCGCAGATGCGGCACTTTCCAGGCCAGCAACACCACAAGCAACAACGCGATTCCACAAGCGATCGAGGTGGCGTTCGGAGCACCGACACGGTCTGCCAGCCAGCCGATGGGGAGCTGCCCGACCGGCAGGAGTCCCCAGGTGAGCATATTAATTGAGAGCACACGACCTCGTACCTCGTCGGCAGCCCGCATGACCAGGACGGTGTTGTTGATTGCCAGGAAGGTCGCGCTAAACAGACCTGAGAGCCCGAGCAACAGTGCGGCTGGCGCGACCCACGGCGTCTGGGAGAAGAGCAGCACAATGATCGCGAACCCGCCGCAGGCGACGACCTGAAAGCCCGGCCGGGTAACGGTTGTCCGGAAGGCCGCCACGCTTAATGCTTCGGCAACCGACCCGATGCCGGCGCAGGCCATCAACAGACCAAGTCCCTGCGAGGCGACTGATAGCTCGTCGCGGGCAAAGACCGGCATCAGGTTGAGATAGGGCATGATGAAGACAGTTGCGACGGTCGCCAACAGGATCAGTCCCGTCAACATCGGGTCACGCGCGACGTAGACCAGCCCCTCTGTGACGCTAGCGAGCATCCTCGGACGCGCCCCGGTGTGTGTGGCTTCTGGCGCTTTTGGCAGGCGCATTGTCGAGAGCATCGCGATGATCTGTAGCGCTGCGGCAACAACGAAGGCGCCGGGTAAGCCGACTGTCGCGATGAGGACTCCGGCAAGTGAAGGACCAAAGACGCGGGTTGCGTTCTGGCCGGCGGCGTTCAGGGCGATGGCGTTGCTGAGGTCCTTCTTCTCCACGAGCGCCGGAATGATCGCATGGCGGGTTGGGAAGATAAACGCCATGGATGTTCCATAGGCAAACGCCAGAACAAGCACCCACAGCTGGGTAATTGTGCCAGTGTAAATCATCAATGCGAACAGCGAGGCGGCCGCCATTACGCCCAGCTGGGCGCAGAGTAACACGTTGCGTTTTGGAAAGCGGTCCACGACAACCCCGGCCGGCAGGGCAAAGATGAAGATCGGGATCCCGCCGAAAAAGCCAGACAAGCCCACGAAAAAAGCGGAATCAGTCAATTCCAGAGCCAGCCACCCAAGGGCGATCTGGTACATCCAAAAAGCGGTGTTCGTGGCCAGAGTACCTACCCAGAGCTGGCGCACGCTGGGATAGATCCGGATAGAGTCAAACATTCCCGGCTCGGCCTCGTCCGCGCGTTTCGCGGGCGAGGCC
>JACCZH010000317.1 GCA_013696045.1 Chloroflexia bacterium | reverse complement strand
TCGATCACCTGGGCCATGGTCGCGCCGTTACACCAGGCGCGCATGCCGCCATAGAAACCGGCGTTGTGACCGGTCGAAATGAAGAGCCCGTTGGAGCGCTCGCTGGCGACGACCCGCTGTTCCAGATCCTCGAGCCGGCGGCGCAGCAGCACAAGATGGTTGGGCAGGTTGAAGGTGTTGCGCAGCCGGGAGTCGCGGTCAAAGGCGTACCAGGAGAAGACCTCGGCCACGTCCGAAGGCGACAGCGAGTCGATCAACCCGCGGTCGATCATCTCGCAGATGACCAGCCCGTTGCGGTCGAAGACGTCGGCCAGCAGGTCGGTCTTGGCGGTTGGATAGCCTCGATGCAGGTAGTCAAAGCGATGCAACACGTTGCTGATACCGCGAATAATGCCGCGAATCCGCGCGGTTTCCCCAGAAACCTCCTCCTGCAACGTGGCTTCGACGTGGGCGCGTTCCCGCTCGAGCATCCCGATTGACTTCAAATTCTTCTGGTGCTCCTTGCGGCGCGGGCAATCGTGGCAAGGGTGCGTCGTGCGCCGGTGCTCGGAGGCGTTGATCTGCCCGTGGACCTCGGCCACCTGCTCTGCTAACCGCTCCTGAGCCTTCTGGTGGCGCTGGGCGACGGTCTGACGATGGGCCTCGATCTGGCTCTCCAGATCTGGCAACGGCAGCCCGGACAACTGGCGCTGCACCTCAGTGGCGGCATCAACCGGAACACTGCCTCCTCGTCCGGTTGGCTGGTCGACCTCCAGCAGCGTCTCGGGCACCTGGATTGCCAGATCCGGTGAGGGTAGATAATCGATGTCTTTGTACTGCGTTAGTAATTTGACAGAGGTATCAAAGAGAAAGAGTCCGATGCCCCCGACGTTTGCGCGCCCCAGATACACGCCCCAGCCGTCCTCAACGCTGTGAACCACCACACCCGGATCGGCGGCCCGGAAGACTTTCCGCAGCGCCTGGCGCCCTGGCGTCGGCCAGGGACGGCTCTCGATGCGCTCTTCCAGCGTGCGATTTTCGCGTTCAAGGTTGCGTTCCTTGCCACGCAGCGCAGTGATCGAGTGGTTGAAACCCCGGTATTCGTCCAGCAGTTCATCACCGGCGTCCAGGCCGATAAGACATCCATGCGGGATCTCGGCGATACGCTCGCCGATCCCGACGATGTCGTCCTCCAGGTCGCGGGCTCTGCGCGCGGACTGGAACTGTGCCAGAGATTGCTCCAGAACTTGCCGGACACGATGGCCGTGCGGCGGATCCCACAGGTTGAGAACGGTGTTGTAGCGAATGGCGAAAGCGCTGATGACCGGCTCGAGCTCGCCGGTCGCAATTTTGAGCATTTCCGGAAACGGTACCCAGGGCGAGTAGGGCACGACGATGTTGCCCTTGAGGTCCATGCCGCGGCGTCCCGCCCGGCCAGACATTTGCGAAAACTCGTTTGGAATGAGCATTCTCTGGCGACGCCCGTCCCATTTGCTCATGCGGCCAATGATGACCGAGCGGGCTGGCATGTTGACGCCGAGCGCCAGCGTATCTGTCGCGAACACGACCTGCATCAGACCACGGGTAAACAGCACTTCGACAAGCTGCTTGAGAATCGCCAGCAGACCGGCGTGATGGAAGCCAATACCCTCGCTGGCCAGCGCGGTGATGAGCTTGACCTGGTCGAGATTGCGGTCTTCCTCACGCAGCGATCCGAGATGCGCGTCGATCGTGGCCTTGATGCGGTCGCGGGTGAGATCGTCGCGCACCAGCTTGGGCCGCATCATTGAGTAGCGGCGCGCGTTCTCTTCGCAATCGCGGCGCGAGAACAGGAAGTAAATAGCCGGCAGCATCTCCTTGGCGCTCATCGCGTTCAGGATCTCCCAGGGCTGCGGCTCTTCGCTCTCGGCCTGTTTGCGCAGCTGCGTTGGGCTCAATCCTCCCCGTTTGGAGCGCTGGTGTATCTCTCCGCCAACCTTCGGGAAATCGCCCACCTGGTCGCCGTTGTGGTCGATGACTGGTCGCAGCTTCTTGTCCAGGTAGTAATAGAGGGCAAGCGGAATGGCGCGCTGGTTGTGGGTGATGAGCTTGACCGGCCGGTGGGTGCGTCCGATCCAGTCCGCGATTTCACCGGCGTTGGAAACCGTCGCCGACAGACAGATGAGCTGGATGTGTTCGGGGCAGAGGATGATCGCCTCTTCCCAGGTCGTGCCGCGCTCCTGGTCGGCGATGTAGTGGACCTCGTCGAAGATGACGCAATCGACCGTGTCGAGATCCCAGGGCGTTTGCAGGAGCATGTTGCGCAGCACCTCGGTCGTCATCACAATGATCGGCGCGCCGGGGTTCTCGGTGACGTCACCGGTGAGCAACCCGACTTCCTGACCGTAGATCACCCGCAGATCGCGAAATT
>JACCZH010000306.1 GCA_013696045.1 Chloroflexia bacterium | reverse complement strand
GCGACATCCTGGCTCGTGCAACGTTGCGACCGCAGTCCGAAGTTCCCCCTGGCTTGCTTGACGCATCGCGGCCTGGTCAACCCGGCGCTCCAAAGTCAGCGCCTGCGGGACTGAGCTCCCGCGAGGTGGAGGTGATTCGGCTCGTTGCCGAGGGCTGTTCCGATCGGGACATCGCGGCCGCGCTCTTCATCTGCCGCCGTACCGCTTCGGCGCACCTTCAACATGTCTACAACAAGCTGGGCGTTTCGTCTCGCGCAGCCGCCGCTGCCTGGGCGGTGCGCAACGACCTCGCATGAGAACGCTTGCTCGAACTACGTAATGCCAGGGCAAGTCAGAAACCGAGTAATTTGCGCGATGCGCCATGCACGTTAGGTCGGTAGGCTCACGGTACACGCGGTGTTCGGGACGTGCAAGTTGCATGGATCGTACCGTGGTGAATGAAGGAGTCAGTGATGACAACCAGTACCCAGCGGTCGACCATTTCTCGTCGCACAGCCCTCGCGAGTCTTGGTGTTGGTGGCCTCACGCTCGCCACGAGCTCTGCGAGCATTGGCGCGTCCGGGCAGGCGACTCCAGAATCCCGCGCTCAGCATCCCTTGACCGGGTTGTGGCTGGCGATGGCGAACCCGCCAATTCCAGACGATCCCCAGTTTGCGGCCCCGTCGTACTTTGGTGTTGACGGCTCAGTGGTGTTGATGTTTCCGATCTCCCAACTCGGCCCACGAGGCGTACAGTTCAATTCATCCCCTCTCGGCGTATGGGAACCCTATGATGAGCACACTGGCCACTTCACGGCGGTACAGATGCTCACGGACGCCGACGGCGCCTACCTTGGCACGGTGACCATAGATGGCTATCCCGTCGTCAGCGACGACGGGCAATCCTTCATTGATGAAGGATCGCTGGCCGTCATCACCATTCGCGACGTGGCGGGCGCGATCATCGAGACCGCGAATACCCTAGCCGGTCAGCGGCCGGTGACCGCTATCCGGATGGGTGTCGGGACGCCCGGCTTTCCCGTAACCTGATCCAAATCTCGAACGTGCAGACCTGGCGTACAACAGCGAGCTGGCATGGGAACCGTGCCAGCTCGCTGTTGTACGTGTTAATCCTGCAACCCAGGTTGTTCAGAACGGACGATGGAGATCACTCCCCGACCTCGATCACCGTGTACATGCCGTGGTCGGTATGCGGCATCCCATCGCTGATGTCGGGGAAGAAGCAAAACAGGACATGCGTGCCGGATTCCAGCTCAATTGGCGCCCAGATCGACGTGCCGGTCGATTGCGACCCCGTGAACAGGATGATCTCGAGGTCCTCTTCAGGGTTGAGATCGGTCCACTCGGGCTCTCCGCCGGACATCATCGATTGATTGACGTCGTCCAGCACGACCGCGATCTGCTCCTCGGTGACGCCATCCGGCCCCTTCTCGAAATCAAGAAAGTGCGGCTGGGCACCGACATTGTCGATCGGCACCACGTGTTCCGTGGACACGCAGCGATGGGCGCAACGCTGGACGAGGCTCTTCGCGCCGCTGTGAGCGAATCGGAGGTTGAAACCGCTGACGCGGCGGCGGCACTGTATTACCTGGCGCCATAGCGCCAACGGAGCCAAAGGGGCACAAGCGGTAAACCGGGGAATCGGTGTTGCGATTCCCCGGTTTACCGATGATCAATCCCAATCAGGACTGGAGGCCCTGTATGCGTATGATCGTAGCGGCAGAGTTGTTGTTGACAAGCATCACTTCCGTACTCCTCCTGTATATGTACTCGAACCAGGAAGTCGACACGTCGTTGACCGGTATTCTCGCAGAGGACGCAGGCGAGTTTTCGGTGCAAGGCGCGGTGCTGAACTTCGGACCCCAGAGCTTTGTCATGACCGGCACGGCACCGGCGGACTTCGATGGTGACGGTTCTATTGAAATGGTCCAGCAAGAGCTCATTGGTCTTGTCGGCACGACTGTCACGGTCGAGAATCCGAATCCGACGGCGAGTGGCGGTCTGGACATCGATGGGCTATGGAAGAAGATCAAGCGCGGGGACTTCAGCTGGCCCAACGAAGTTGGCCATTTCGATGTCTTCAGCATCAACGGGCAGGAGTATCGCAATCCGGACATGGCGCCGCCGTGGTCCGGGCAGAACGAAGGATATGCGACCCCCGCCGCCGAAGCGACCCCCACTGCTGATGTCATCTCCTTTCAACGGTTCTCATATCTCCGGGTGCTGACCTCACGGGTGCTGGGCGGCCCCACGTGATGGCTTTCGGGGCGGAACC
>JACCZH010000215.1 GCA_013696045.1 Chloroflexia bacterium | reverse complement strand
GCAACACTCCTTTCTCTCTCCAGCATCACATCGTACCATTCATTTCGCAACCCGCTCTAATATCTCCGGCGATGGTGCCCGGAGTCCAACGTTCATTCAGACTGTCAATGCAATGACAACAAAAAGGGGAGCGCGATGGCGCTCCCCTTTCCGGTTGTGCGCGGACGGCGGGCCATCCATGTCTGTCCAGGCATGAACTATCAGGACAGTCGCATCAACAGAACGACAGTCTGGGTAAAGCGCTCCATTTTGGTTGTCATCCTGAGCGAAGGCGAATGGATCAGCCATGACAGACGAGTTGTTCAACTGATCCATTCGCCTTCGCTCAGGATGACTGACAAAGGACGCCGTACTCCCTCACACCGCATGTATCAATGCCACGGCCTCTTCGAGGCGCACTCCACTCAGTTAACGACTACCCCTTCACCGTGCACAACGCCTGGCGAATCTCGCCGAGGTGGTAGGCGGTGTGGGCCACAATCGCCATCGAACCGCCCAGCGCATCCTCGTGCTCAAACGTTCTATCGTCAGCCAGCAGCTCGCGGATATCGCTGTATGCCTCACGCAGCCCATCATTGAGTGTTGACCACTCTTCATCGGTGACATCGCGCAAGGTCCAGGTGGCATCCCAGTCTACCTCGCCAACGTCCTCACCCCGCGCGTAGCGCGCGAGCAACGTCACGTAGAAGCGCACATGCTCCACCTGTGCCGAGATACTCGCACAGGTAGCCGACACCGGGCGTGATGCTTCTTCGGCAGAGATTGTCGCGAGCGTCTCGAACAGCGATGTGCCTTTATCCAGATAGATGCCGTGCACGTTGTCAAATGTTTCGTCGAGGAACTCAAATAGATTTTTGCGGTAAGACTCAAGAGTAACTGTCGTGGCCGCCATACTGTCACCTTTCGTCTCTGACATGCAGTTCGTCGTCATTAATTCAGAATAGAACATCTGCTCTTCACAGAACATCAGAGTTTCCGACTGGCCCCTTCAATCGGCGTGGGAATCCACCACTCCTCGCCACGCTCGGTCTGGATGTACTCCGGCCAGCGTAGCTCGATCGGCGGAGGGAAGTCGGCAGACAGGAGCGGCGCGACCCATTTCGAGCCGCCAACACCGCCGCCGGTGCGCTCATTGAACTCGTCCTTGCAGCGCTGCAACTCGTTCGGCTGGGTCAGCAGATCGAGAATCGTTCCGGCAATTGTCTTGCCGGCCACGAACATGCCCGGATCAATGCACTCCGGCCGGCCGCCCATCGCCAGGTAGGTCCAGTTGGGATAGGCAAAACCACCGGCGGGTTGCCGCAGACGAGGGCGAGCCGTGAAAAGCCGTACCGTCGGCGCGTGCCAGCAATATTCAACATAGTCGTCCGACGTGAAGTGCTCTTGCCACTCCGGCAGGTTGCGCCGGAAGCGACGCTCCCAATCCCGGGGATCAAGCAGCACAGTGTTGTCCTCAATGAACGGCTCGTCCATCGGGCTGACACCCAGATTACTCTGCATCTCGCGGCCAAACTCATATGCTTCCTGGTTATAGACCGGCGCGCCAACCATTTCGAGATTGCGATAGGTGAGATCGGCCAGGGCGTTGTTGGCCAGCCCTACCCGCGTCTTCGACACCCAGCGCACGGAAACTTCACAACCAGTGACGGCCGCCGCGGACCGCGCGTTGCTCTCCAGCACCCGGTAGATCTGCTCCTGAACCTCCAGCTTCGGCGAGCGCCAGGAGTACTGGATCTGGCTGAAGCGTGGCGGCAGATTATCCGCCGTCGCGTCTCCGGCGGCCATTACAAACTCGTTGAGCGTCCAGGTTCCGGTGTGCGGGAACATGGCCTCCTTCGTGTATTTCGTGTTGGTGTACATTAGCATCAGCGCGTCGATTGCCCCCGGTGTGCGCGCCATCGCGTGCGTACTGGTTGCCTCGGGAGCCGCCGAGCTTCGCATCCACCGCTCGGGCTCGTGGCACTCAAACGTGAAGACGGCACTCCAGTAGGAACCGCAGTGCGTCTCCCAGACAGTCGAGTTCACCGGGTTGGGGTGATAAGCGATGAACGCATCGAACCCGTCGTAGTAACCTCGCGCGGCGTGCACCGGTTTGGAGCCGCACACCTTCTCGGCCGGCTCGCCAAAGAACTTGAGCGTGCCCGTGATGTTGTGCTTCTCCATCGCCTCCTTCGCCGCCAGCACCCCCGCCAGCCCGGCAACGCCCAGCATTGAGTGAGGATCCGTGTGGCCCGCCGCCCAGGGATGCACACCGTCGCGCGGCGCGTGGTAGGGAACCGGCTGCTGCGAGTTGCCCGGCACGGCGTCATACTCGGCATAGGCGCCAATCACCGGACCGCCATCGCCCCAGCTCGCGACAAAAGCCGTCGGCATGCCTCCGCTACCCTCTTCGACCTCGAATCCCGCGTCGCGCAACAAATCGACATACGCCTTCGCCGACCGGTACTCGCGCCAGCTCGGTTCGTGATAGTTCCAGATCTCCATATCAAAATCAGATAGCCGCTGGCTGTTCTGGTCAATCCAATGGAGAGCGAACTGTTTTTCCTCGTACTGTTTGTCCATTGTTTGCGCCTCCTATTATTAGTAGCTCCGTGGCGCCACAATACCATGGCCTCGGGCTGCTAGACTGCGTCACATGGAAAGGGATGGAACAATGGCAACACGGCTTGAAGGCAAGGTTGCGATAATCACCGGAGCGGCCTCCGGCATTGGCGCCGCCAGCGCCGGACTCTTTGCCGCTGAAGGAGCGAAGGTCGGTATCTGTGATCTTCCGGGAACCGGCATTGACTCAGTCGTGGAGGAAATTACCGCCGCGGGCGGCGAGGCGCTCGGGATGCCGGCCGATGTCAGCGACCCGGATCAGGTCGAGGCATTTGTCGCCGCCGTGGCTCAGCGCTTCGGCAGAATCGACGTGCTCTTCTCAAACGCCGGAATCGGCGGCAAAGGCACAGCCGAAGAGATGGACCTCATCGAATTCAACCGGGTGCTGGCCGTAAATCTGGCGGGCGGGTTCCTGTGCGCGAAATACGCTATCCCACACATGCGGGAAGCCGGTGGCGGCTCCATCATCTTCACCGCGTCCGAACTGGCGCTGGTTGGCTCGCGCCGCAACCTGGCCTACACAGCCTCCAAAGCCGGCCTGATCGGCATGGCCCGTTCAATGGCGCTCGACCACGGACCGGACAACATCAGAGTCAACGTCCTCTGTCCCGGCGCGGTGGACACCCCAATGCTGCGCCGCTCAATCGACATGCACGACGACAGCGCTGCCTACGAGCAAATGATTGTCTGCGAAATCACCCTCGGTCGCATCGGCCATACCGACGAAATCGCCCGCACCGCCCTCTTCCTCGCCAGCGACGATTCGAGTTTCATGACAGGCGCGACGATCGTGGCGGATGGCGGCGCGACGGCACAGTGATACAGGTCAGCCTGAGGGTTCAACGTTGGCCTGCTCCTGTGTAACCACCATGTCCGCATACACCACAAAGCGGTCGGAGTAACCGGCATCCGCGCCCTCGAAGTCGCCGTCGCAGGTAATCAACACCAGCTCGGGATGGTCTGAGGGGCCGAAGATGTGCTCGACCGGGGCTTCGGCGGCAGGGTATTGGGCGGTTTCGCGGACGGTGAAGACGCGTTCGCCGTCGGGACCGCCGAGAAGGATGCGAATCTCGTCACCGGGCTCAAGGTCGCGGATAAAGTAGAAGATGGCCGCGCCGTCCTGGCTGTCGAGGTGGCCGGCGATGACGGCTCTGCCGTTGTCCCCGGGCCGGGTGCCGTGGCGGTACCAGCCAACGTCCCAGAAGTCAGACGGGGTCTCCATCTCACCTGTTTCGGTCACGCCCACGGATTCCACCCGCGCATCAACGTGCAGGGTCGGAATCTGTAACCGGACCGGGGCCATGCGTACCGGAGTTGCTTTCTGGAACTGGAAACCATGGTCTTCCGGAGGGACGATTCCGCTGCCCCCTTGTGGGATTGACAGGGATTGGCCGGTGGTGAGGTTACCAGGTGGAGACGTTTCCGGCGCGCTGGACGGCGCTGCCGGAGATGGAACATGCTCATCTCCGGCAGCTTTGGCTGGCGCCGGTCTCGTAACGTTGGACTGCGCGCTCCCAACGTTGACCGCGTCTTCAACGATGAAGGGAACGCTCTTGGCCGACGACACCCGGCCGGTTTGGCCGAGTGTCGCCGAGATCAGGAGCAGAGCGCTACACGTCAGTATTCCGAGCGTGCGCCCACTTGCGATAACCCAACCTGCCATCAGTATCGACTATGCTGCCGTGCGCTCGTTGCGCGCGCGCCAGACAAGTCCACCACCAAGTGCGATGGCGAGCGCCGCCAGCGCCATGGCGATCCAACCGGAAGCGCCAGCGCTACCGGCCGTACCACCAGCGCCAGTGGCAGGCACCTCTGGAACACCACCGCCGGTACCCGGTGATGGAGTCATGACATCGTCATCCGTGTCCATCGTCGGGGTCATGTCGGTCGACGGGGTTGTAGCGGCGTCTGGCGTACCGGTCATGCCAACAGCCGGGGTTGTATCGGCGTCTGGCGTACCAGTCATATCTGCGTCAGGAGTGGTGTCAGCATCCGGTGTGCCGGTCATGTCTGCGTCGGGAGTGGTGTCGGCGTCTGGAGTGCCAGTCATGTCGGCATCAGGAGTCGTGTCGGTGTCCGGTGTGCCAGTCGTATCTGCGTCAGGAGTTGTGTCGGCGTCTGGCGTGCCGGTCGCATCGGCCTGCGCCGCGCCACCTGTCGCCATCATGTCTTGGTACGGCACAACTTCGTAGCTGCCCGTAGTACCCATCACGAAGATGGAGTAGGTATTGCCGGCCTCAACCGCGAATCCATCGAGGGTCGTGACGGTCTCTTCGTCTACTTGTACCTCGAAGTTGTAATCGCCGGCCTCAACATCTTGAGTCTCAACGCTACCGAATGACAGAAGGTCATCTCCAACAATACCTTCGCCATCTTGAAGAAGTTGAACGTCGGCGCTATCCGAAACTGCATTGACCAACACGATTTTAGCCATGTCGTCAGCCGGCTCGTCCCAGTCGTGATTCACGTCCAGGAGATCAACGCCGTCGTCGTCCGTGCCATAGGCAACGAACGTCATCATGTCGCCAGCGCCAGGGCTGATCGACGTTTCGACAACAGCGTCAGCTACGTCGCCGCCCGCAGCCGTCACGGCGATGTCGTGATCGTCAGCGGAGAGCTGCTGGAAGTCGGTTGCGTCCATGTAGGCGAGCCCCTCGATGGCCAGCTCGCCATCGACATACACATCAACGTCGCCGGCGTCTGGCGCGGCGTGCACAACGCGTATCTGGGCGCCATCGTCGCCGGTCTGTGCGCTGACAACCCCAACGGAGAATGCCAGCAATAAGAGAACTCCAAACACCATCGTCAACTGACGTGGCCGGAAGAGCGTTCGTGATGTCACGATGTCTCCATGTCCTTTCTCTGGCGAAATCGCCGGGCCATGATCCACGGCATCGGCGGTATCGCGTCGCAAGTCGGCGGCGAAAGCAGGGTTGCTCCGGAAGATCCCCTGATTCGATTCTACCGAGAACGACAGACCCATATTGAATTGTATGGGTGCGGTGTTGTGGCAACAGTCAACGCACGTCTATTGAGGAGCGGGCTTCCGCACTTTACAGGTCGTCGAGGAGATCGTGATACTGATCTGGTGTCAGGCTAATATCACGCAGTAATCGCCGGATAAGGGGGGCGCTTGATGTCTTCGGAACCGTGATCCGGCACAATGACCGTCTGCCCGGACGGAGCCCGGAAGACATTATGACTGCCGTTACGTCGCACCCACGTGAATCCTTGTGCTTCAACCACTTTTCGGAAAGCCGAGTATGGGACCACCCGAAGACGGCTCACACACCGGCCTCAACTTCAATATCGACTTCAACATTTAGCGTGCCGACGTAGATTGGCAGGACATCATCCGCGTTATCACCGTCTGACGCGGACAGGTACGCACCGATAGCTTCTTTGATGTTCTCTTCAAGGGCATTAATATCCGGCGCTTGTGTGTAACAGCCAGGCAACTCGACAACTTCGCCTATGAGCCAGTTGCTGTCTGGATCGCGCTCCACTAGCACCGTGAACCGGCGCAACATGTCAACCCCGCTTCATTCATTTACCGGTCACATTCCCATGGAGGGAATCGGGCGGCCGACACCTTGAATAGTGCCAATCATACGCTACGCCGCGGATCATAATCTCTGGTATTTCATATAAGTGATTGACACACAGGGACATCCGCATATCATGGCTAAGGGACTATCCATCGAATCATGAGGCAGCTTACGCATGCCAACGTATGAAAGGACGGTCACGATGACAATGACAATGGCCAACTTCGCTTTGACGCCGAGTGGACGCCGAGCCAGCACGAAGCCGAAACCATTAACCGGAAGGAAACCGCGTTGCAAGCCATCTACCTGACAGGCGAGCGTATCTATCTGAGGGCGATGCAACTCTCGGACAAAGAGCATGCCGCCGCCTGGTTTGACAGCCTCTACCCGATCAACGCCACCCGAGCGGAAGCCTTTCTCAAGGAAGAGCTCAAGGACCCCTATTCGCGCACGCAACGTCTCGCCGTTATTCTCAAAGAGACCGACGAAATCGCCGGTGGCCTCACCAGCTGGACCAACGGACGTAAGGCCGTGCTGTCGTTTACAGCGGCGCCGTGGATTACCGACGCTGACCGGCTGCGCGCCGACACCCTGCGCATCGTCATACCCTGGCTGCGCGACGAGGCGTCCATGCTATCCGTCATCATCGCCATGCCGGCCGACGAGACACAATCTATCGCTGTCGCGGAAGAGCTTGGAATGCAACTCGGTGTGCGCTTGCGCGAGCACGTCGCCCGGCCCAGCCACCGCGTTGACAAGCTGTTCTTTCAGGCACTTGGCCCTATCTGGACCGAGGAGGAACGTGTTCATGCGTAATCCCATCATGGTTGGCGAACGAGTGTACCTGCGAGCGCTTGAGAAAGAAGACGCCGAGGTTTTTGCCCTTGGCAGCGCGAACGAGCGCGAGCACATGATGGACCGCTGGCGAATGCCATTTAGCCAGATCGGGCTCGAGCAGGAAATCGAGGATCTCCACAAGCGGCAGCCTCCAGACCACATCGAGCTTGCCGTCTGTCTCAAGGAGAACGACCAGTGCCTCGGCAGCGTCGGCATCTTTGACATCGACTACATCAACGGCGTCGCTGAGACTGGCAGCTGGTTAGGTGGCGCTGAGTACCGAGGCAAAGGCTACGGCACCGAGGCCAAGCATCTGCTCCTGGAGTACGCTTTCGACCGCATCCAGCTTCACGTCTTGCACTCCTGGGTCTGGGAGCCGAACGTGCGCTCAGCCGCCGCGCTGATGAAGCAGGGCTACCAACCCGCCGGCCGCTTAGAGCGTGAGGAGATCAAGGACGGCGTCCACCGCGCCGGCCTGATGTTCGACGTCAAGCGCGACGAATGGCTGGCCGCTCGTGAGGCGTGGCAGGCCAAACGGGCGGCGGCGGTGAGTTAAGTTCAGAGGACGCCGCCTGTGTATACAGCACGGACGACGATACCACTGGTTACTCGAGCCAGAGAAGCAGATCGTAATGTTCCTCTGGCTCGTATACATCAAGGTTGCGTCTCATTCGCCGTATGAGCTCCCCGATAGGAGTGGTGTTCTCGGCGAGGACGATTCCAAAGTCCCGGTCGCCTGATCCTCGCCACTGATGATCGAGCCGGATATAGTCACCACGGTTATGGGTTAGGATCACGCGCTGCGGGCTGGTAGCGAAGCGAAGCTGCCAGTCGTCATCGTATTTTTGGTTGTGATTGCCAGCACCAACACACGACAATGCATCATAACCGTGCCGGCTTAACTGCCGGGCGACTCTTGGATCGACATCTTCATCCGTGTATAGACGGATGCCAAGCCCCGTCACTGACGCTGTCTGTGAAAGTCGAGATACGCCTGCTTCTGGCGCTCGATGTCTTCATCAACGAGCTCAGGAGTCTCGGCGTAGTAATCCAGAGCGGCCTGGACCTGTTCGCGTGTTAAATGCGGAAGCGCGCGCAATTTCGTCAATGTCGCCAGGGTACGTCTGATAATAATGGGCGACGATCGTTCGCACCGGGGTCCGAGTGCCGGCAACACATGGGTACCCACCTTGTACGCCGGGCGTATATTCAATCATGGAGGTCCCTTTGACCGACATGCCGACAGCTCCTGCCTTCCTGATAAGAACGCATCCGGAATATCGTGAGTATATCGACTAGGTTACCCATCCCCTATGAACCTGATTCAACATCGGCATACACAATCACTCGCTCTGAATAGCCCGATTCCGGCCCCCCGAACGCTCCGGCGCAAGTGATAAGAACAAGTTCGGGATGGTCGACATGGCCGAAGACATTGTCCAGCGGAGCGCCGTCGACCGGGTACTGAGTGATCTCACGCACCGTGAAGACACGGCCATCGGCGCCGTCACCAAACTCGACTTCGATCGTGTCACCTGGTTGCAACGACCCGAGCCGGAAAAACACCGCCGGGCCATCGCGGCTGTCGAGGTGGCCGGCCAGCACCGCACGGCCAGGCTCACCGGGTCGCGCCCCATAGCGATACCAGCCAACCTCTTCATATCCCGAAGGCGCTTCCATCTCCCCTGTGGGCATGATCCCGACCGGGACCACCTGGGCGTCGATATCCTGCGATGGAATCCGCACACGGACCGGGGACTGTGGCACACGCTCGGCCTGACTGAAACGCAGGTCCAGCGGCGCCGGTTGCGGAAAAACCTCAAGAACAGCCTGTGACCCGTCCTCCAAACCCAACTGGGAGTTCATGACAAACGGCGGAGACACCACGGCTGTCGCAGAGGGCCGGGCCGTTGCGACCGGAGTCGGGCCAGCAAGCGCAACAGCAGGCACGGGTTGCGGCTGAGCCGCAATGAGACTATCCGCTGTCCCGAGACTGGAAGGCAGCAAAGCCGCTCCGCTGCACCCCACGATCAACAACAACCTGGCGGCGATGGCAACGGGGTCCATCGCTCAGGACCGTCCCCGCGGCAGCAAGTGGCCGAAGTGCCAGGTAGCGGCGCCAAGCAGCGCCACCACGGCTGCGGCCAGCAGCACCACCCCGCCCAGCCCACCGCTTTTGGTCGCACCGCCAGCGCCGGTATCAGGCAATGTGGGCATCACCGTCGGTGTCGCCGGGAGTTGCGTCGCCACGATCGCAGGCGGCGGTGTCGTTCCAGCGGTCGGCGTCATGGATGCCGGAAGAGACGTTGCGCCGGTTGTTGTGGGAGTGCTCTCTACAATCACTGGTGTTGAAGCAGCCTCTGTCGGTGTTGCAACCGGATCAGGATCAGAGCCCGAAGCGTCAACGAAGACCATGCCCTGGTACTCTCCATCAACACCAATCGCAAAGATCGAGTAGGTGGCGCCGGACTCGGCGCTGAAACCGGGGATTGACGCAATCTCGGCGCCAGAGCCGGCGGCCAGGATGGAGAAGTCATAGACCCCAGCGGCCAGCTCAAGATATTCCGAAGCGTCGGCGAATGGAACGTCTTCAATCAACGCTGTTTCATCATCAAGCATAAGTCCAACGACAATACCGTCCGACGCCACGTTCACCAGACTCAACTTCGCCATACTGGAGCCAGGAGGTGTGTGATCGTCGATGATAACAACGATGTCTGCCTGGTCAGCCGGCCCAATCGCGACCACGGTATGCGGTATGCCACCGTCGAGAACCAGAAAAGTGTCGATTACCGCCTCGGCCGGATCTCCTCCGGCTACCGTCATCTGAACGGCATACTCCCCGGCCGGTAGCGCGAGATACCCGGTTGCGTCACCGTACTCAAGCGCCTCGATGGCCAGATCCCCCTGAATGTAGATGTCCACCGGCCCGATGCCGTAACCGGCGTGCACGATCCGCACTTCGGCGTCTTCCTCTTGCGCGCCGATGAGACCGCTCCAGAGGGAGAGTCCCAGCCCGGCC
>JACCZH010000213.1 GCA_013696045.1 Chloroflexia bacterium | reverse complement strand
GGCACACTGGTTGAAGCGCGGCACTATCCGTCGCGGCCCGAGGACCTGTTGCTTTACGACGGCATCGGGCACGAGCTGCGCCATCTTCAGGAGCGGGGATTCCGACTGGTTGTCATCACGAACCAGTCCGGCATTGCCCGTGGCTATTTCGACGAGACCGATCTGGAGCGGATGCACGATCACCTGCGCGATGAGCTGTCGCGGTTCGGGGTGAAATTGGATGGCATTTACTTCTGCCCGCACCACATTGATGGCGTGATCCCCGAGCTTTCCGTAGCCTGCGATTGTCGCAAGCCAGCGCCAGGGATGTTGCTGCGGGCTGCGGCGGACCTCGACATCGATCTGGACCGGTCCTGGTTTATCGGTGACATTCTCGATGACGTTGAAGCTGGAAACCGGGCCGGTTGCCGGACAGTCCTGGTTGATCTGGGGACCGAGTCGTTACCGGCACAACCCATCCGGCGGCCGGACTACGTGGGGCGCGACGCGTTGCACGCGCTGTGGATGATCCAGGCCCTGGAATCCATAGGTCCAGCTGCCTGGCTGGAGTATCAACCCGAGAGCTGGCGGCCGGTTGTGCCGTACGTGGCACATGACGCCGAAAGCTGGATGGAGGTGTCGCATGGCGAGCGCGACTGATCTGGTGCGTCGCTTCCGGGGCAAGCGGGTGCTGGTGGTTGGCGACGTGATGCTCGACAGCTATTTCGAAGGCACAGCCGCGCGGCTGTGTACCGAGGGACCGGTGCCGATCGTCAAGCGCACATCTGAAATCCGCCAACCTGGCGGCGCAGGCAACGCCGCCGCCAACCTGGCCGCGCTCGGTGCGGAACCGCGCTTGCTGGGCATTGCCGGCAACGATACGACAGGCGCTGCATTGCGCTCGGCGCTGATCGAGCGGGGCGTGAGTGATGAGTGGCTGGTTCAGGATGAAACTGCTGTAACGCTGCATAAGCTACGGATTCTGGCCGACGGCCAATACGTTGTGCGCTTCGACGAGGGCGATACCTCGAGCCAATCTCCAGGTGTAATTCAGCGTTTCATGCAGTCGCTTGACGCAGCCATTAAGGGTTGCGACGCGATTCTGATCTCGGATTACACTTTTGGGTCGATTTCCGACGAGTTCCTGTTGCGCCTGCCAGCGCTCCATTTCGAACGCGATATCCCGCTGATCGTCGACTCGAAGAATCTGGTCCGCTTCTCCCGGGTTAGCGCAACAGTTGTTACCCCCAATAACTTCGAGGCAAGCCTGCTGGTCGATCCTTCGGCTCCAGTGGACACAGATTTTGCCCGTTTAGGCCGGCGTCTCTTGTCAGTGATTGACTCAGAATATGCCGCCATCACTCTTGCGAAAGACGGCGTGCTGCTGGCTGACCGCGATGGACATTGTGTCCACCTGCCGGCCCATCCGATCCTGCGCGCCAACGATGTTGGCGCGGGCGACACCTTCGCGGCGGCACTGGCTCTCGGGCTCGCCTCGGGAGCTAACATGGGTGTTGCCGCCGAGATCGGCATCGACACCGCGGCAATTGCCATCTCCAAGCCGCACACTTCGACCGTCGAGCACCAGGAGCTCTTGCAGAGGGTCAACTTGCGCGAGCTTGCGAGCAGGGTCGACACCGGCGACGCCGCGCTGGTGAGGCTCCTTGAGACCCTGGAGCTGCGCCGCATGGTGGGGGAGCGCATTGTCTTCACCAACGGTGTGTTCGACATTCTGCACGCCGGACACGTCGAGTTTCTGCGTCAAGCCAAGGCTCAGGGCGATCTGCTGGTTGTGGGTGTCAACAGCGACCGCAGCGCCAGGCAGCTCAAGGGCCGTAACCGGCCGATCAACAGCGAGCGCGACCGGCTGGCCCTGGTCGGCGCGCTCGACGCGGTTGACTATTGCCTGCACTTTGACGACCAGACGCCGTCCCATCTCATCCGTCAGATCAGGCCGCATGTACACGTGAAGGGTGGCGATCACTCCGGCGTCGAGCTGCCCGAGGCCGAGGCTGTGCGTGAGGGCGGCGGCGAAGTTGTGATCCTGCCGCTGGTCGGGAACCTGAGCACAACCTCGATGATTGACCGCATTGTCTCGCTCTCGTTCTCGCCGGAAGTGGAAGCCGGGGTGGTCAATGATTGACCCTCGCTGGCGGGACGTCAACCG